>JBJMWV010000389.1:0-6530 GCA_045809985.1 Chthoniobacterales bacterium
CCTTCCGCCACAGTCGCGCTGTCGATCGTAGCGCGCACATTGAACTGAAACAGCCCGCCCATTGCCCCAGCCTTCTCGGCATGGAGAAGAATGCGCTCGTTAGGCCGAACCGCGCGTTGAAATTTCATGCTTCGGATAGCTGAAAGTAGAAAGAGTGGACGATCTGTTTCGGGATAACCAGACGCGGCCGCAATCCCGGCGGTTTGCGCGAGCGCTTCGGTCAGGATTACGCCGGGTACAAGTGGGTTGCCGGGAAAATGTCCCGCGAACATCGGATCGGCTGCTTCAAACCAGGTCCTACACTCCGCCGAAATGGCGCATTCCAATGCGACGAGTTCCCGCACGAAGACAAAGGGCGGCCGATGCGGCAGACCGAGTTCCGTCAGCGGGCGCGAGCTAGCGTTCAAGGCGGAAGCTCTAGCCTCTCTGTCGCCCACAGGCAACATGGTTGCGGCGTCGTTCCGCGCCTTGATGCGCAGCTAAGCGGCGCTAGCCGGCAGTGCCGTTGACGAAGTAAACGAACTTCCAACTACCGCCAACACGTCGCATTCCTGCTCGATATCCATCATAGTCGATCGCCGGATTTGCGAACTGGGGCGGAGCGACCATGAAGTCGTCCTTCTTCACGAATCTCTCCGAAAGGATTCCTTCGAGCTCGGGCCAAAGGCCATTCTCATCCCAATACTTAAAGACACCCTCGCCTTTGCGGTCTTGGTCTGGCGTGCTCCCCATGGCGTAGGCGAAATCCGACGTCATCATGGACGCGATGGTCTGCGCGTCATGCGCTTGCACCGCTTTACGAAGCCGGCCGAGGAAAGCTTCGAAATCCTGCTCGGTGGCGTCCTGCTGCGTGGCCTCCTTTTTGGTTTGCGCGGCGGCGTCCTTTTTCTTTTTCGAAGGGGATGAACAGCCGGTGAATGCTAACGCGCAGAGCAGAAGGAGAATTGCGATTTTTCGCATGGCGATGTCACCTCTTGGCAGTTTGTGGGCGCTCATTCAAGACTCAGCTGCATCTGCTTAGAGCAATCGTAGCTCACGCACCGCGCTGCCGTCTTTGCAGCGGATGTTGCACGAAGATGAACCACATCGTCGCGAGGAGATCGGCCATCGTCGCCGGAGGACTCGTTAGGCGCACGCGCCCGCTACGCAGGGCGGCGAAGACGTTCTCCGGCGTGAGCTCTGCCGGTCGCGGGATGCTGGTGTAATGCGAGCCGAACGCGCTGAGCTGGTGCGCGTCGGAGGTGGCGAGGAGCGGCTTGCCGAATTGTGCCGCCACTTTGCGCGCGGGCCGGTTGCGGTCGAACCACCCTTTGTGGAAATGACAGACCTCGATCGCGTCGAAGCAATCGATGTTCGCGATCAGTCGCTCACCACCGATCGATCCGCCAATGACGAAGAACGGATGCGGTGCGAAGGTGAAAATGGAATCGCCGCGTGCAGCTCGCAGCCGCCGCACGCCATCGAAATTCCTAAGCGACTCCGCTTCTTCGGGCCGGACGTTTAGGAGAACAATGTCCGCACCGCCGAGTCGCATCTCCGCTGCGGAAATGAGCAGAATGCCCATCGCGGCCGCATCCTCGAAAACTTCTCGGCGATCGAAAACGGAATCGTGCAGTGTGATCGCGAGGACTTCGATGCCGCACTGCTTTGCCCGCTCGAGCAACTCATGCGCGGAGTAATCGAGCGCGTCCTTCGTGTCGTCGATGGTGTGGATGTGCAGATCGATTTTGACCCAATCACCGGACTGTTGGTTCGGCGCATCCATTGCAAAGCGCGAATTTCATAGCGGCTCTCGTGCCTTCAACCGTTTTCAGGTTGCGACGAAGAGATTGTCACCGGCGAAGATTTTCGCTAGAACGGCGGTCTCCCGCCATGAATACGATACGTCTCTCCTGCTTGTTGCTCATCTCGTGCGCGCTCACGAGATCGGCGTTTCCGCAAGGCTCGCTCACTCCGCCCGCTGCTCCGGCGCCGACCATGAAAACGCTCGACCAACTCGAGCCTCGGATACCTGTTAACGCCACAACCACTCCGGGCGATGCCACCGCCGTTTTCAAGATTACGCAACCCGGATCGTATTATCTTACCGGAAACCTAGCGGGCGTCTCCGGGAAGCACGGCATCTTCATCACAACGGGCAATGTGACGCTCGACCTGATGGGCTTCGATTTGGTCGGCGTGGCAGGTTCTCTCGATGGTGTCCATGTCGACAACACCGCGGTCTCAATCAATTATGCTGTCCGTAACGGCACTGTGCGCAACTGGGGCATGAATGGCTTGAACCTGAGTGTACAGGGCAAGCATGTTGTGACGAATATTCGCGCGTTCAATAACGCTCAGATTGGGATCGAGGTCGCGAATGACGCTGTTGTCGACGGCTGCATCGGTCGCGGCAACGGCAGTTTCGGCATCTATGCGGTCAACGCCATGGTCAGTAATTCCACCGCGAGCAATAATGGCGGGGACGGCATCTATGGTTATGTCGCCACCCATTGCCAGTCTTCTGGTAATACCGGTAACGGCATCACTTCGAACGACGGCTCCGTCACGCATTGCTACACTGTCGTCAACGGCGGCGCGGGTATTGCCACCGGTTTTGGCAGCGTCGTTACCGCGTGTACGACGATCGGAAATACCGGCAACGGAATTACGCTGGACGAGGGGTCGATTGCCGTTAACTGCTACGCCCGCGGCAATCATGCCATCGGCATTTCGGCTACCCTCGGAAGCCGCATTGGCGGATGTACCGTCAAAGAGAGCGATGGCGCCGGTATTTCGACTGGCGACAATTGCCTCATCGAAAACACCGTCGCCGACTCAAACGGTGTAGCTACGGCTGGTTCGGGTATCCTGACAGGGAACGGAGCGACGGTGGCGCATTGCACCGCAAACTCCAACCATGGAGCATTCGGTATACAAGTCGGCTCAGGAAGCGTCGTGAGCCATTGCACGGCCCGCGCCAATACCGACAGCGTCACGAGTTCGGGTGGAATCTCGCTCGGCTCCAGCGGGACAGTTGTCGACTGTGTTGCCTCCAATAACACCAGCACCGCGGGCACTCCGACCAGCACGACTGGAATGGGTATCAACGCCGGTGCCGGATCCGGCATTCATCATTGCGTCGCAAGCGGTAATCTCGGCGATGGCATCCGCAGCAGCAGCGACTGCATCATTGAAGGTAACGCCGCCGACGGCAATGGCGCTGGAAGTGGCGATGGCGCGGGCATTCATCTGATCTCGGCGGATTGCCGGGTAGAAGGCAACAATGTGACCGATAACGACCGCGGCATTGACGTGGACAGCGCCGGTAACCTGATCGTGCGCAACAGTGCCAGCGGAAACACGAGCAACTACGTGATCGTAGCAAACAACGCGGTAGGGGCGATCGTTGTTCCCGCCGGTAGTGGCGCCATCTCCGGCAACGGCGCCGTCGCAAGTAGCCTCGGCAGCACCGATCCGTGGGCGAATTTCAGCTTCTAGAAGTTTCGTCGCATCACTAAACGTTTCGCGCTTCTTGCTTTCGCGCGTTCCTGACTAAATTAGCGAGCCGCGCAGCTCTCTGCGCCCACTCTGCTCGGGTGGTGAAATGGCAGACACGTACGTTTGAGGGGCGTATGCCGAAAGGCATGGGGGTTCAAGTCCCCCCCCGAGCACTCTTCTACCGGCTGTCAGTCGCAGCCTGACAAAAACGTCATCTATTTCTTACTGGCCGCGCGAGTTCGCTTGCGGCATCAATATCGGGACAAGAGGAGTTTTCCGACTCCTCTCCAACTCCCACCTGGT
This sequence comes from Chthoniobacterales bacterium, assembly GCA_045809985.1. Classification (GTDB taxonomy): domain Bacteria; phylum Verrucomicrobiota; class Verrucomicrobiia; order Chthoniobacterales; family UBA10450; genus JACCTI01. Next base: position 3,784 of record JBJMWV010000389.1, read on the forward strand.
TCTGCAAACACACAAGGATCGACTGTCGCCTAACCCTGCGGAGGCACCGCAGGGCACGCTCGCATTCGTTCATGTAAACGCGCAAACCTCCTGCCCCGCATCAGTCCATGAAGAAAAAAGTAACCACTCGCTCCGCCTTCTTTAATCCGCGCGCCCTCTTTGGGTTCGCACTGTGTGCCCTCGGCCTGGCGCTCGCCTTGGTCGCCTTGAACGGGCTCGCCACCAACCTCGTGCTCGCGCAAGATACCGCACCGCGCGCAAGAGTTGCGGCCGGCCGCGTCGAGCCGGCCACAGCCGCGCCGATCATTTCGGAAGGAGTGCTCCCCGTGCTCAGCCGTCCTTTGCGCGAGATGAAGTTGGCGGCTCCAACTAAAGAGCCTGGCCGTGTCCATCCCGAGCCAATGAGTCCTGCGGCCGCGCGTGAGGCGGATGGTCCCGATACGGCAATTCAGAACGATGGATTCCGCGTTGAATCCGCGCCGAGCCCAACCGCGGTAACGTTCGACGCCGTCGGCGTAGGTCTCGCGGCTTTCTCACCGAACAGCAACCCGCCGGACACGAACGGACAGGTCGGCGCGACGCAATATGTGCAGTGGGTTAACACCAGCTTCGCAGTCTTTGATAAGACTAATGGAGCGCTCCTTCTCGGGCCTGTCTTCGGCAACCAGCTTTTTCAAGCGATCGGCGGCGCCTGCGCCACACATAACGACGGCGATCCGGTAGTAAACTACGACATCATGTCGGGTCGCTGGGTCATTTCCCAGTTCGTCGTCGGCGGCCCCGCCGGCGGCTTCTCACATCAATGCTTCGCTGTTTCGCAGACCCAGGACGCGACGGGCGCCTACTACCTCTACGATTTCGTGACCGACCCAAATAACTTTATCGACTACGAAAAAACGACCACCTGGCCGGATGGCTATTATATGAGCGGCCACGTTTTCAATGCCGCGGGAACTTCCTTCCTCATGGGCCGCATGTACGCTTTCGAACGGAGCCAGATGTTAATTGGCGGCGCAGCGCGCATGGTCAGTGCTAACATGCCGACGGTCGGGGGTTCGCAGCAGATTGGTTTTGTTCCTGCGGACGTTCAGAGCTTAACGCCGCCTCCTCCCGGCGAAGCAGAATTCGTCATTGGACCGGGCAATACGACCGCAACCGCTTCATCGACCAGAGTGGCCGTCACGTGGGGCTCGACGCCGGCGATGACGCTGAGTCCTACAGTTTCGATTCCTGTCACACCGTATACGAATCCGCCTTGCCTCGGTAATACAGCAGTTTCAAGTCGCGCGTGCGTGCCACAGCCAGCGCCGGCTACGACGTCTGACTACGTCGACCGCATCGCGAGCCGCTTCATGTTACGCCTCGCGTACCGAAACAACGGCACAGTGGCCAGCCCGCAGGAGTCGATCCTGGCCACGACAGCCGTCGGTAGCCTTGTTCCTGCCTCCCACGGTGCCGTTCGCTGGTGGGAGTTCCGCAACAGCGGGAGCTCGGCTACGACACCGACCATCTTCCAGGAAAGCACCTTTGATCCGGATGGGACTTATCGCTGGATTCCGTCGATCGCGATGGATAAGGATCAGAACATCGCGCTCGGCTACAGTAAATCGAGCACGACGGTTAAACCGAGCATCTATGTTACCGGCCGGTTAGCTTCTGACCCAATCAACACGATGGGCGCTGAGGTCAGCATGGTCGATGGCCCCGGTGTTCAGCAAGCTGGCGGCAACCGCTGGGGCGACTACAGCGCGATGACGCTCGATCCGGTCGACCAATGCACGTTCTACTACACAAACGAGTATTTGAAGACGAATGGCCAGTTTAACTGGTCGACCCGTGTCGCAGGGTTCAGGTTCCCGAGCTGCGTGAGTGCTCCAGCATGGGGCACGCTTTCCGGCCACATTAGCTCAACTGAAACGGGTGCCCCGGTCCAGGGCGTGATTGTGACGCTGACAGGCGGCTACTCCGCGGCCACGGACGCGAGCGGCAACTACTCTGTTCTCGCTCCTCCGGGAAGTTACAACGCGGTCGCCACCGACCCGCTTCGTAACTGCACGTATGCGCAGCCAGATACGATCCCCGTCTTTATTAGCAGCGGCGGGAATAGCTCTCAGAACTTCATCATTCAGGGAATTTCGAAGCTGGAGCTGAACGGGATGTCCGTTGACGATTCGACCGGAAACAGCAACGGCGTGATTAACAAGTCGGAGTGCGTGAGGCTGAACTTCCCGCTCAAGAACAATGGTTGCTCAACGGAACGCGCCGTCCACGCGACGCTCACCACGTCGACTCCCGGTGTGACCGTGCTTGATAGCAGCTCGACCTATCCTGACATGGTCATCGACGCCGGCGGAACGAACGCTACGCCGTTTAGGATTTCAGTCGATCCGTCCTTTGTCTGCGGCACGAACATCGCGTTCACGCTGAACCTCACCTATGCGGGCGGTAACAAGGCGCTCACGTTCACCGTGCCGAGCTGCGCCGGCGGACCCGATCAGACTATCCCGCCGAATCAGATCCTTACGACTGACCCGAGCATGACCGACCGACTTGGCCGGACTGGCATTCCCAGCACCTGTGCGGGTAAGGCGGCCCCGGGCGGTATCGGCACGGCCGGAACGCGTAACTACAAGACGTTCAACTTCACCAACGACGGGGGAGCGCCTGCGTGCTTCACGGTTAATATCACGGCCGCGTTGGGCGGCGGCGGCGACATTGAAGGCGTGGCTTATTTGAACAGCTTTGAC
>JBJMWV010000390.1:0-2979 GCA_045809985.1 Chthoniobacterales bacterium
AAGGTAGCTCGCGAGCAATAGGGCTTCGCGAAGAAAAAGCATATCGCGCCTAACGAGTGGTCTGGCCGTTGGCCTAACGAAATTATTCACGCGCGATGATTGAATTCATCAAATGCGGAATTTTGTTTTGCCATCGCAATCCGCATTCATAGAGTCTCGCCGCTGTGGCTGAGCACGACGCGAACAAACCATTCACGACCCGCGGCTCAGCACATCCTAAACATCGTCCGCTCGCGTTCTTAAAGAAGCGGCGGCGACCCCAGACAGTCCCGGTTCGCTGATCCCCGTATGGCGAACTTTTTCCCACGCTGGTCGAATTGGCTTCCGCTCAAGATCGCGATCTGTCTGCTCACCCTCGTCACCGGTGTGACAGCGGCGACCTGGTATTACGTTACGCCAAAATACACGCGCGTGGGCTACGAGCCGATCCAGCCGGTGCCGTTTTCGCATAACGTGCACGTCTCGCAACTCGGGATGGATTGTCGGTATTGCCACAGCTTCGTTGAGGTCGCGGCGCATTCGAATTTGCCGAACACGCAGACCTGCATGGCGTGTCACTCGCAGGTGCAGAAGGAGAACCCGCAGCTCGAGCCGATTCGCGCGAGCTGGAAGACGGGCGAGCCGGTGCAGTGGGTGCAGATCCATCGCACGCCGGATTACGTCTTCTACAATCACGCGGCGCATGTGAATCGCGGGATCAGTTGCGCGGTTTGCCACGGGCAGGTGAATCACATGGATGTGGTGCGGCACGCGAAGCCGCACAGCATGGCGTGGTGTCTCGAGTGCCATCGCCATCCGGAGAATTTCCTCCGCCCGGAAGATCAGATCACGAATCTCGACTGGAAACCTGAGGACGTGAAGCCGGCCGGCTTCGTCGCGAAGTACGGCAAGCCGCAGGAAGCTGCGAACGAAGACTGGACCCAAAAGCAAAAGCTCACCCAACAGGAGATCGGCCAGACTTTGAAGGAACGCTGGAACGTCCAGCCGCCGTTGAATTGCCAGGGCTGTCATCGATGAAACGAATCCTCGAACACCCGCCCGAAGCGAAGACGGGGCGTCGTTACTGGCGGAGCGTCGGCGAGCTGAGTGATACGCCGGAATTCCGCGAGTGGCTTCAGCGCGAGTTTCCATCGGGTGCGGATCAGTTGAATGGCGACGAGTGGTCGCGCCGCAGCTTCCTTAAGCTGATGGGCGCGTCGTTTGCGCTCGCCGGTTTTGGCCTAACGAGTTGTCGCCGGCCCGAGGCGCATCTCCTTCCATTTTCGAAGAGTGTGGAGTGGGCGATTCCGGGCAAGGCGCTCTACTACGCGACCGCGATGCCGCGGCGGAACGGTGCGTTGCCGCTGGTCGTGGCGACGGTCGATGGCCGTCCGATTAAGATCGAAGGCAATCCGCTGCATCCCGCGAGCGGTGGCGGCACGGATGCGTTTGCGCAGGCTTCGCTGCTTGATCTCTACGATCCAGCACGCTCGAAGCGATTCGTTGAGCGGGTCGAGAAATCCTCTACCGGCGAACACGATCGCAAAGGCGGTCGCATGCCGAAAAGCCCGAGCAAGTGGGTCGGCGAAACGCGCGAGCGTGCGGATTTCGAGAAGTATCTCGAGCAACTGCGCGGACAAATCGGCGATGGTTCCGGGCTCGCGTTCCTCGTTGAAGAAACGCATTCGCCGACGCGCGAACGTCTGCGCGGCGAGCTCGAGCGCGCGTGTCCAAAGATGCGCTGGGTCGTTTACGATCCGCTCCTGAGCGAAGCGCAAAACTTCAGCACGCAGATCAGCTTCGGTGATAACTCGCAGCTCGTGCCGAAGCTCGATCGAGCGGATGTGATTCTCGCGCTCGACAGTGATTTCCTAGATTGCGGCGAAGGCGATGTCGCGACCTCCCGAGCATTCGCCGCGCGGCGCCGTGTCGGCACGGCGAAGGACACGATGAATCGACTCTACGTGGTCGAGAATCGTTACACGCTGACCGGCGCGATGGCCGATCATCGCCTGCGCGTTCCGGCGAGCCAGATTCCCGCATTCACGCACGCGCTAGCGATGAAGATCGCCGGCACGACGAAGGACGGCAGCCTTGGCTCCGTCATCGCGACCTTAACGCCGCCGCAGAACGCGATGAAGTTCGACGACGCGTGGCTGACCGAGTGCGCGAACGATCTCATCTCGAAATCCGGCGCGAGCCTCGTCGTCGCAGGCGCGAAGCAGCCGGTCATCGTGCAGTTGATGGTTTACGGGATCAACGCCGCGCTGAAGAACATCGGCTCGACGCTGGTGGTGCGCGATTTCGCGCGCAATCCGAAGACGCAAAGCATTCTCCAACTTGCGACCGACATTAACGCAGGCCGGATCAAGCAGCTCTTCATCATGGGCGGCGATCCCGTCTACAACGCGCCCCGCGGACTGGTGGAAGATCCGCAGTCGAAGCAGTTGTTAGACTGGGCTGATCTGCAGAAGAAAGTGCCGGACGTGGTGCGTGTCGGTTACTTCGAAGACGCAACTTCATCGCTCGCGAAGTGGCATGTGCCGGCCGCGCATTTCCTCGAATCGTGGGGCGATGCCCTAACGAGTGACGGCGCCTATCTCGCGATCCAGCCGATGATCCTGCCACTCTTTGGCGGATTCTCGGATGCGCAGATGATCAATCTGTTGCTGGGCAAGCCGCACGTCGAAGGACCCGAGCTGGTGCAGGATACTTTCCGCGCCTCGGCGCCTCCGGGAGATCCGGCTGCGGCGTGGTCGCAACTGCTGCGCGATGGTTTCGCAACGCACGTTCCGCTGAAGGACAAGCCGCCGACCTTCAATGGCAACGCAGCCGGTGGAGTTGCACACACTCAATGGGCGCCGACTCCTGCGCCGACGGCTGAGTCGCCGGAGATCGTGCTCGTGCGCGATTACTCGGTCGACGACGGGCGCTACATCAATAACGGCTGGCTGCAGGAAATGCCTGACCCCGTGACCAAGCTCACCTGGGACAACGCAG
>JBJMWV010000391.1:0-7673 GCA_045809985.1 Chthoniobacterales bacterium
GCGGCCCAGGATTGCCGAGCGGGTCCTTACCGTCTGTGTCGGTAAAGGAGATCTTACACGTAGGCGAGAGGAGAGTGAGCTGGCCGGCAAAGGTGCGGCCCGTCAGTGGATCTACAAACCCGATGGGGTCGGAGTCGACGAACTGTGAAGTAGGCGCCTGACTGTTATACCACGTCGCATTTCTCCCGTTGAGTGGGCAGCTATCGTCGAATTTCACGAAAAGCGTTTGCAGATCGGCTTGAAAGGCAGTGATGCCGTTGACTGGATCCTGCGGAGATTGCCAGTTGATTCCCATCGACGGTTCGCCCGAGTCGCGCCCGAGATACTCAACCGTGTTTGCTGTCGGGCCCTGGCTGCTCGACACGACATTGATCAGCGTGCCCGGTGGCTGATGAATTTCGTAACCAACCTTCGGCCCTGCATCGACAGGCGCCGGAGGTATCGGGCCGAACTGCGGCGTCGGGGTTGGTGTCGGCCCGGGCGAAGTGTTGTCAGTCGAGAACGTGCCGTTGTAGTCGTACGGCGGCATCTGCGGGACACCGTTCGGCGTCGGCGTCTGGCAGACCTGCACCTGATACTCGCCGGCTGGTATGCCGCCGGCGGGTGCGAAGACAAGCGCTTCGGATGAAGTCCCGGCGTCTTCGGTGGTAACGAAAACCGGGTTCGGATCACCGCCATAGAGGAGCGTCACACTGAGGTCGTTCGTCGGCACGGTCGCCGTTGTTTGCACAATGATTCGCGCTTCGCCTGCCGGGACGGTGAAGTGATGCCGCATCGTGGCGCAGGGGAAAGGATGCGGATCGTAACTGCCGTTGAACGGTGTAGGCCCGGTGAGGTTTGGTTCCGTGATTTTCCCGCGCTTTGCCGCGGCGAGACTCGAGAACGCCAGCCCCACGAGAAAAGCGGCGCACAGAAAGAACGGAACAGCCGCGAGCACGCGGGCCATGGTGGAGTGTGAGATGGCTTTCTTCATGCGTATGGTGCGGCTGTTGGAATGGTCAACCGCGAGACGGATTCATGTTCCTGGAGGTTTCTTCAGTTGTGTGGCTCGCGCTTAACGGCGGAGTCGGAACGACCCGATGAGTCCACGAAATTAATTCGCGCGCACGTCCGCCGCTGCGCTTGTGAGTAGCCAGGAAAGCGCATTACGAGTCCGTCACGCGGCAGGATGCAAAAAGCCCCTGCTCACCTCGCGGCGGCAGGGGCTTTTGAATTGCCTCTAACTTAGCGTGAGCGACGCGCTCCGATCTGCGCACCCATGACCGATTTACCGGAATTGTTTCGAACAACCGTGGCGTCGGCGCTGTTAATCACACCATCGAAGTTCACATCGTCGCGTTGATTACGAATTCCTTCTTCGTCCGTCGCCAATTCACCGGAATGATTGCGCGTTACCGTCGCATCAGCTGCGTTCACGGTCTTATCGTCATTCACATCGCCGATCAGAACCGTCAGGGGCACGCTAACAGTCCCGCTTGCGCCGCCCGCACTAACTCCATTCAAGGTCACGTGCGTCGTTTGCTGGTTAGGTACTCCCGTGAGGTTCACGATCACGTCATTGCCATCAATCGTCGTGCTCGTGACGTTCGCCATGCTGTCGGTGACGGCGCCGGTGAATGTCACCGGAGCGCCAAAGCGAAAGACGACATGATAAACACCATCGCTACCGCCTTCGGTTCCCATACGTGGTTCGGTTAAGGCCGCAGTCGCAGTTGGGTAGATGCGAATGTCGATCGGGCCCGCCGCGCCATGGATTTTGCGCGAAACAGCAGAGAGCAGATCCGGCATCGGAGCGCAGATTGCGCTGCCCGACATCGTGTAACTGCTGTCGCTTGTGATGTCCGAGGCATTGTTCTGCGAGCGCTGCGACTGAACCGGCGAATTCGGATCGGACATGTAATCCGGGCGATTGAAGTAGGTGCGGACGTTAATTCCGGCGAGGTCCGTGCCGGGCACATACTTAGCGGCGCCGCCATCGATCATCCGCAGTTTCGTCTTCGAGAGCTTGATCGTGATCAAGCCGGTGAGCGGATCGTAGCTGCCCGCATCAGCCGCGCCGATTTTCTTCGGTGTGTTATTCACCCCCGTCGGAACTCCCGAACCATCGGTCGGCAGCGGAGTGCCGAACTTGCCGTATTCGAAGCTCGGCGCGCCATTCGCATCGGTCACCATCGCGAGGTAGATCCGATCATACTTCGCGTCGTTCGCGTCGCCGCCGTCTGCACCTTGCCGGTTCCAGATGATCATCCACTGGCTGTTCGGCGGTGAGCCTCCCAAAGTAGAGGTCGCGACCTGCATGGTGAAGACGAACTGATCCGTCGCCGGATCGACGAATGGCTCCGCAATGAAGAGCTGGCGGATGTTGACGCGACCGTCGGGCGGCGTGTTTTGACCGGAATCCGAATCGGCACCCCCGTTAGCGGTGTCGTCGATCACGAGAACGCCAGGCAGATTGCAGGCAGACGCAACGCCGTTCCCCGGCTGGAACTCTTTGCAATACGGACTTTCCGCGATCGCATTTACCGCGGTGACACGATAGAAGTTCTCCAGCGAGGTATTCGCCGTCGAGTCGACGAAGGTCGTATTGGGCGTGGTAGCTAAGAGCGCAAAGACGCCTGCCTGGCCAACCCTCCGGTAAACATTATAACCGGTGATCGGTGAGCCGCCGTTATCCGGCGCCTGCCAATTCAAAACGACTCTGTTCGTTGTAGAACTACCAGTCACCGCCGGCGCGCCAGGAATGCCGGGTTCAACTGGATCGAACGCGGCGAACATGCGCTTGCCGCCACTCTGGCGCGTGATCGTTGCTTTCGTGGTGAAAGAATTAGGTCCGCCGTTCACACACGCGCCGACGCAGCCATCAGCCCAGCCGATGACGACGCGGCCTTCCTTGTCGATCGTCGCATCGAAGAAATCGAGTAGGTTGCGGCAGGTAGCACTCGTGCTGTTACAAATGCCGCCGCGTTGAACGGGATCGTTCGGCGTCAGGTTAGTCGTTGTCCAGGTAGCGCCGCCGTCATAAGTCACGGCAAGGTAAAGATACCAAACGCCAGCGAAGGGAGGCTCCGGACTGCAGTCTTCGCCTTCGCCGCAGTGGTAGTTATCGCCCGGCGTTGTTGAGCCGTGGAAGGCGAACGCTGCGCGGTTTGGATCGCCGGCCACGACGGCAGGGAAGACGATGTTTTGGATCCCGAGCTGCGCGCCAACATCGTATGGCGTAGTCCAGGTGCGGCCCTGGTCATGCGACACGGAGATACGTGCGTGCCCGTCTTTCGACTGCATGCCCATGTAGATCGTGCCGTCAGTCGCGATCCCGATTGAAGGGTCGCGATTACTTTGCGTGTCGGAGCCCGGCACCTTCCGGATGTTCCAGGTTAGGCCATTGTCTTCGGAAACAATCGCCGCCTGCTGGCCATCAGCATGAGCGAGCAGATCAGTTCCGCCGCAGGCGTTGTTCGGGACATAGACGGTGCCGACTTGTCCATTGGCCCGGGTCGCCGGTGTGTCTGGTGTGACCTTGATGTGGCCATGTAAGCCGCCGCAGTCCGCGGTGGTATACATCGGAACAGGAGGCCCGAAGGTGACGCCGCCATCGTCGCTGCGGGTGACGCCAGCATCAGCCACATTTTGCGCTGCGTAGTAGACGGCGTATTTCGTTCCCGACGCCGGATAAGTCGCAGTTGGCGGCGGAGCTCCATGGTAAGGACCGCCGACGATCGTCTCATGATCGAAACCTGCAGGTCCGCCGCCCGAGCTAGGTGTGAAGGTATCGCCGTCGTTATCCGTGATGTCGGTAGTGCTGCCGGCGGCGCTTTCTTCCTGGACAACAAAGGTGCGGCCGAGCGGAGAGATCGTTGAAAGGATAGGATCACCGACGGCGTGCGGCGAGCCTGCGAGGACGAGCGGCTTCTTCTCCCAGAACGGGGTCGCCGGTGAACTGCAATCATCAAAGGTTGCCCGCAGCATATCCGTCGAGAACCCGCCGAAGTAGTTCGCGGTTCCACCGTTCGGGATAGGATTAGGCGTGCCGTTAATAAAGATGTTACCGAACATCTGACCCGGAGCGCGCGCGACGTTCTCCGTCAGCCAGTTAGAGCCGATGTTTGGCTCACCCGAGTCTTCGCCATAGCCCGGAGGCGCAACGTGATTGACGAAGCGCGGTGTCCCGGGAGGCAGCGGAGTAGGTGTAGGTGTCGAACCCGGACTAGGAGTAGGTGTCGGCACCGCAGCGGTAAGAACACTGGCTTCGCCGTTGTATTGATCTGTCGGCGCGACTGTGAAGTAGATCACGCGAATGACAAAAGTGCCGGTGCCGATGGTTGGATCACTTGGATCCAGATCGACTTCTTCCGGACCTCCGCCGCTAGCAGCTGCACCACCGACCACAGGTCCACTTAACGTTCCCTTGTGAATCGCGACGTCGAAATCATCGTTACCATTCGACCAGCTGACCTTGATGTGAGCTTTCTTCCCCAGCCAGTCAGCCGGCGTCCCGGTCAGCATCAGCGTGTAGACGTCGCAGTTGACGCCGTTCACGCAGGCGGCTTCGTCGGGCGCCGAACCACCGACCGCGGTGCCGACCCAGGTCGCAGTAGGACCGGCCGGGCCGAGATTGCCAGAGGTGGGATTCGCCGATCGCGAGCGATCTGCAAAAGTGAAGAAGGCCAGGATAACCGCAGCGAGAATAAGGCTGACGGCGCTGAACTGGCGGGAACGTTGGAAGATAACTTGGCTCATAGGTTCCTCGCTGAGGTAGGTTAGCTGCTTGAATGGCGGGGACAGCACCTCCGCCGAGCGGCGGCGCGTTAAGATGGTATCGCGGCGAGCAGCTGTTTCGCGTGTATCCCTAGTATGCGACGCAGGACGGAAGCGACTGACGGCGTAAAACGGCGGCGCGGACGCCGAGAATCACTCGTGCGCGTTCCGGCGAGCAGGTCCCGCGGTACTTATTGCAGCCGTTGCGGAAGGAGAAGCCGATTCAGTCATGATGAATCCTCGCGCGCGCTGGTCCTTAGCTATCGCGCTGCTGATCGCGGCGCTTGCCTGTGGCGTCGCGGTGTTTAAGAGCGGCGCGGCTAATCCAACTTCCGGGACAATCTCGACCAGCTCGCCACCCCTCGCGTGGGATGGGACTGCGGCCGGTGGTGTTTCGGCGACGGGTGAGATGACCTGTGTCGAAGGAGTAAACTGCGACACCTTCACAATCACCGTGCAAGGCACGCCGGCCGATTGGATGGGCAAACGCATCGACGTCACGATTTCATGGGTCGTGCTCGCGAGTGACTACGACCTCTACCTGCACAAGGGCAGCAACGCCGGGCCGACTATCGGCCAATCAACTGCGGGCGCGCCCGGCACTAGCGAGACGGTTGCGATTGAACCGACGGATCTAGACGCGAGTGGGACCACGATCTTCACTGCGCACGTCGTCTATTCAACGGCAGTAGCTGGTGACCAATATCACGGAACCGCGACGGTTATCTCCGCTGGGCCGGGCGCGACTCCGACTCCAACTCCGCCGCCGAAATCAACTGCGTGGACGATCAACTATCATGGCCAATGTTGTGAAGGAAACCTCGCGACGAGCGGCGATAACACTTATGTGCTCCTGCCGGTGCTAATTCAGGGTAACAAGATCCTGAAGAGCTCAGACGGCGGCCAGAGCTGGGTGCAGAAGTATCCGCCGGTTGATGCTTCGGTGCCTTTTGGAATCGAAGGTGACATGCAGGCCTGGGGCACGGACGTAATTTTCTTCGGCACTGAGTTAGGTGACGTAGTCACTGCTCACAGCGATGATAATGGAGAGACCTTCAGCATCACGCATGTGCCCATTGCATCAGCCGGTAATGACCAGGCATGGTCTTATCTCGCGCCACTTCAGAATATGCGACCTACTGGCGCATTGCCCACGGATGAGCCTTATGTGCTAGCCGGTTGGATGCGGATTGGGACTGCGCTTGTGTTTAGCTTCGATGGCGGACTGACTTATCCGCTGCAAACGCCGCTTGTCGGTGACGATGGCAGTGGCCCGGAGCATGTCGTCTGTCAGCAGAATGCCCACGATCCTTTACCGAATGCTCCGGCCGACACGCGCGTCGCGAATGCCGATTTCACAAAGCACAAAGGCGGGCGTCACGGCACTTGGGGAACCGACCGAAAGTTCTACTGGACGGAAACAACTGCGGACAACCTCTTTGTTTGTAGCACGGGTGACTTCGGCGTGAACTGGGCGGGTGTGAAGCATCCGCTCGCCGCTTATCCTGGCTCGGACTTTGTCGTTAGTCATTCCGCCTTCGATGACAAAGGCACGTTCTACGTCCTGCATGGGAACAAGCTCTACGTAAGCTTCAATCGCGGCGAGACCTTTGCCTACGTTCACACCTTGCCGCGGTATGGAAATGCGCTGCGCTCCGACTCGGGCGCTGATCAATACTTTGTTGTTAGCTGTGGCACCGCGCACATCGCGTTGATCGAAGACGCGGGGAACGGCGCCGGTCGCATCTATTATCTGCGCGGCAACAACGTCGATACCGCGACGCCGACATGGAATGAAGAGCTCGTCGACCAGGTCGAAAATGTACGCCTCGATTTCATGTACATCGTCGTGAACGCAAACGGCGTTCCAACCATTAGCTACACTACGCCTACTCAGGAAGTCACCACCGCCAGCCGCAACGCCCCGTTACCCGGTGGAAGTGTATGCGCGTTTTCGCGGAAGACTCACGGCACCGCCGGCACCTTCGACATCAACCTGCCCCTGAGCGGGAAGCCTGGGATCGAATGCCGAGGTGACGGAACAACGAGCGATTACCAGGTGATCGTGAACTTTCCGGCCAAGGTGTCGCTGAGCGGCGCATCGCTGAGCACCGGGACGGGCAGTGTCGCAAGTTCAAATGTCACGAATTCGACGGTGACGGTGAACCTGACCGGGATCACCTCGCCGCAGCTGACGACGATCAAGCTCGCAAACGTGAACGACGGCGCGAGCACCACGGATGTCTCGATTCCGATAGGTGTTGTCGTTGGAGACGTGAACGGCGACGGCACCGACAACTCCGCTGATGCAACGCTTACGCGCAATCTCTCCGGGCAGACAGCAACCGTCGAGAACTTCCGCGCGGATGTGAATCTCGACGGCACGATCAACAGCGCCGATACGACGATTGTCCGAAACCGCTCCGGTCAGAGCATCATGACCGCGCCCGCCGCCGTGCGCCATGCCGAGACGACTCGTTAGGTAGCGCTACCTAACGAGTAATTGCTTACGGCACGCTGCTGCCGGAACGCGAACGCACGATCGCAGAGTCGGCGCTGTTAATTGCGCCGTCCGCGTTGAGGTCTGTGCGAAAGTTTGCGGTTGTGACTGCCTGTCCGGACTGGTTCCGCGTCTGCGAGGCGTCGCCTGCATTCACAATGCCATCGCCGTTCGTATCGCCGACAAGAATCCGCAGTGGAATTGAGATATCGCCTGCTCCGTTGGCGTCCGTGACATCGCGCAGCGTAACCGTGAGGGCCTGCGCATTCGCCACCTCTGTGAGCGGGACGGTTACAGTCGAACCGGTAACGTCCACCGTGCCTCCATTCACAACTCCGGACGTGCCGATAAGTGCGGAGCCCGAAGTAATTACAGCCTGCGGCGCGCCTTTCACGCTGATTGGACCAGCGAAGTTGAC
>JBJMWV010000392.1:0-3591 GCA_045809985.1 Chthoniobacterales bacterium
CTACGCGGCGGGCAAAGTGTTCAAAGACCGCCGCCTCTTCATTCTCGGCGAAATCATTCACAACCCCGAAGTGAACGAGCAGATCCGCTCGTTAGGCACCCGCAACCTGATGGGGAAGGGGAAGGAGGCCGAAATCGATGATCTTCAGCCGAGCGATGTTGTGATCGTGCCGGCGTTCGGCAGCGAGATGAGCACGATGCAGAAGATCAAAGCGCGCGGCTGCCAGATCGTCGATACGACTTGCGGCGACGTGATGAGCGTCTGGAAGCGCGTGCGCAAGTACGCGAGTGAATCAGCAACATCGATCATTCACGGCAAAGCCGAGCACGAAGAAACGAAGGCGACCAGCTCACGCGCGCTTGGTGAAGGCAGCGGGCACTATCTCGTCGTACTGACGCTCGCGGATACCGATTACGTTTGCGATTACATCCGCCACGGTGGCGACAAGCAGGCGTTTCTCGACAAGTTCCGCGGCGCATATTCGCCCGGCTTCGATCCGGACCTCCATCTGCGGACGGTCGGTGTCGCGAACCAGACGACCATGCTGCGTGGCGAGACGGAGGAAGTGCAGCGGCGCATTCGGCAGGCGATCATTGATCGTGACGGAGCGGCGCTCGCGGAAAGCAACTTCCGCTTCTTCGACACGATCTGCGGCGCAACCCAGGAACGTCAGGATGCGCTGCGCGAGTTGCTCGACGTCCAGATGGATTTGCTCCTCGTCGTTGGCGGTTACAATAGCTCGAACACTTCGCATCTCGCGGAGATGGGCGAGGAAAAGTTGCCAACCTACTTCGTCCTGAACGCATCGCGGCTCGTCAGCGCGACTGAGATCAAGCACTACAACCTGCACGAGAAACGCGAAGTCGTTTCGCACTTCTGGCTGCCGCCGGGTCCGGTGGTGGTCGGGATTACCGCAGGCGCATCCTGCCCGAATAACTTGATCGAGGAAACACTCGTTAGGCTATTTGAGCTCCGCGGCGTTAAGCGCGAGCAGCTCGAAGCCGCTGCCTGATCCGCTTTTCTCAATCCAGTTCCCCCTGCATGAGCGCTGATCCGTCGCTGATTGGACTGCCGCATACTTCGCCCGAAGAAGCGGCGGCCGACTTCGACAAGCTGCAGGAAAAACTCGTCCCGCTCTGGCGTTCGATAGAGTCCTTCAACAACGACGAGCAGACCATCGTGGTCGTGCCCTCGATGTCGATCGAGATGTCGGCCAGCGGCGCGGAGGCGCAGGCCTACGAAGAGCGCTTCTTGTTTCTTCTTCTTCTGCTCGCGCAACCGCGTGCGCGCATGATCTACGTCACGTCGCAGGCCATCCATCCAAGCGTGATCGAGTACTACCTCGACCTGCTGCAGGGCGTCATTCCAAGCCACGCGTTCCGCCGTCTGACGTTGATGTCGCCCTACGATGCTTCGGCGCGTCCGCTCAGTCTGAAGTTGCTTGAGCGTCCACGTCTGCTCGAACAAATGCGCGCGCTGGTGCTCGATCCCGAACGCGCACATCTCGTCTGTTACAACACAACGTGGCTCGAGCGGAATCTCGCGTTGCGCCTCGCCATTCCACTCTACGGTGCTGATCCGAAATATTTCGATTTCGGAACGAAGACCGGCTGCCGCCAGCTCTTTGCCCGCGCCGGCGTGAACCATCCGTTAGGCGTCGAGGACCTCCACAGCATCGAGGAGGTGATCGCCGCGCTGACTAGAATGTATGAGCAGCGGCCAACGATGCGGCAGGCGGTGGTGAAGTTGAACGAAGGCGTCTCCGGCGAGGGCAACGCGCTCGTTGATCTGGAGGGCGCCCTACCTAACGAGCAGTCAATCGGCGAGCGAGTGCGCACGATGCGCTTCGAAGCAAAAGCCATCACATTCGACGCGTATGCGCAGAAGTTTCAGCAAGGCGGCGGAATCGTGGAAGAGCGCGTCGGCGTCGGCGCGCAGGAGGTGCGCAGTCCGAGCGTGCAGATGCGCATCACGCCGCTCGCGAAGGTTGAGTTGCTCTCCACCCATGATCAGATGCTCGGCGGCCGCAGCGGACAAACTTATCTCGGCTGCATTTTCCCAGCTGATCCCGCCTACGCAGTCACGATCACGCGCGAGGCAAAGAAGGTCGGCGAACTCCTCGCTCAAGCAGGAGTGATTGGCCGCTTCGCCCTCGACTTTGTCGTGACGCGCGCCAGCGAGACCGCGTCGTGGGAGTGTTACGCGATCGAAGTTAATCTGCGCAAGGGCGGCACGACCCATCCGTTCCTGACCCTGCAGTTTCTCACCGGCGGAAGCTACGATTGGGAAGGCGCGACGTTCACCGCGCCGAACGGCCATACGAAACATCTCGTCGCGAGCGATCATGTGCAGTCACCGAAGTATCGCGGCTATACACCTAACGACTTGTTTGACCTGGTCGTCCGGCGCGGGCTGCATTTCGGACAGACGAGGCAAACCGGCATTGTCTTTCACATGCTGAGCGCGCTCGGGACGACAGGCCTGTTAGGTCTCACCGCAGTCGGAAATTCGCCGGAAGAAGCGCGCGAACTTTTCGACCGAGCCAGGCAGGTGCTCGACGAAGAAGCCGTTCTCGACCAGCTCTAAAGATGTCTCAGCGCGAACTCCGCTGCACGTCGGAGTGATTCGCGCGCTTCCGGAACAAAGGGCGTGACCTCCTGCCAGCCGTGCGGAAGTCCCGCGGAGACGTTGAGCTCAACGACATTTCCAGCCTCCGCCCAGCGATCGCGCATTTGCACGGCTTCAACATGCAGAAGCTCGGTACCGCTGACTTCGATCAGCAGCGGCGGAAGACTTGTTAGGCGCGCGAAGAGTGGTGACGCCAACGGCGAACGCGGATCCGCTCCTTGCAAATATGCATCGGCATAAGCCCAGAAACTCTCGGCGTAGAACATATCGTCGAGATGCTCGCGCGGACGGAGCTGCGGCTCCCGCCCGGGCGTAAGATCGATCCACGGCGAGAAGGTCAGGATTGACGATGGCGCCGGCAGGCCTTCGTCGCGCGCGCGGATCGCGGCGGCAATCGCGAGTCCGCCACCGGCCGAATCTCCGGCAAACACAACGCGCGTCGCGCCGGATGCGCAGAGCGCGCGATAGACGCTGATCGCATCATCGATCGCGGCGGGGAATGGATGCTCCGGTGCAAGTCGATAGGCAGGCACATAAGTCTCCGCCTTCAGCAGGCGCGCCAGCGTGATCGTATTCGGCCGGTGCGTTTGCGGTGAGCAACAGAGATATCCGCCGCCGTGAAAATAAAGCAGCGTTACGCCGCTCTTATGTCGCCAGCGGAGGTGTTCGCAACGAACTCCACCGCACTCGACACTCGCGATTCGGATTCCAGGCCGCAATCCCCACGCGAGCGCGAGCGGACGTGGCAATCCCATGATCCGCCGGGCCTGCTTCGCTAATCCTTCTCGCGTCGACGCCGGCCGCCGTTTCGTGAAAAGGCGGTAGAGAAACGCGGCTGCTCGACCGCGCAGCGTGCGTTTGCGTCGCATGATGGAAGCTACGATTGCCGGCGTGCTAATTCAGGCAAGTCAGGTCGCCGACGATGCGCTCCCGGCAATTCCGCAGGAACAGCAGCCCGCGAGC
>JBJMWV010000393.1:0-3077 GCA_045809985.1 Chthoniobacterales bacterium
ATCTCGTCGCTCGACCAGAAGTCGGTCACGATCGGCTGTCGTGTCGGCAGCCAGTTCATGTCATGGGTCGGAACAACGAACCGATCGGTCCCGACGTTTTCGCCAAAGGTGAAGAGCGCACAGTGACGACTGAGGTAGTCGAGCGCCGCGGGATCGCGCTGATCGACCTTAATCTGTTCGACGCCCGGATCGCTCTCGACGTAAATGAGGTGATCGCTCGCGAGCAGATCTTCATTTATCTCTTGGGCGCCGCAGACATTGAGAATCGCATCGGCATCGCGATAGAGTTGCCGCACCGTGTTCAGCGGCAGACCTGCGGTCGGAAACTCCGGCAGGAAACGCGCGCAAAAACTCCATCGATCTGCGAAGCCAAATTCGGCTCCGATCTTTGCGAGGTACTTCGACGCGTAGTCGAAGTTCAAGCACATCTCTCCCGTCGCCGGGTCGTACGGAATGCGCCCGGAATCTTCGATGTAGTAGACCTCGTGCCCGAGGCGCTGCAGCCCGACGATGTAATGGATGTGCTGCCAGACGACGCCCGCGATCGGGATCGAGCCCATGAACCCCATCACGACGATCTTCTTCCGCTTCATGGGAACGCCGCGTCGATCACTCGTTAAGCCCGGAGCTCCTTCGCAACCGTCGCGGGATTGCCGGCGACGATCACATTCGCGGGCACGCTCTTGGTCACGATGCTCCCGGCTGCGACCACCGAATTCTCGCCGATGGTCACACCGCGCAGAATGAGCGCGTGCATTCCGATCCAAACATTGTCGCCGATGATCACTGGCGCAGTCCGCAGGTGCGGTCGCGCCGTCCGCTTTTCGTAATATGGCGCGAGCGCTTCGGCGTCAGCGCGCCGCTCCTGCGGATCGAGCGGGTGAAAATCGCCATCAGCAATCCCGACATTCCATGAGATGAGGCAATGCGAACCGATGTCGATTCGTTCTTCGCACATGATGAGCGCGCCGTTCAAAAGCGTGAAGTTGCCGACCGAGCAGCTTCCGTTTTCGCCGACCGAGAACGAGCAGCCGGCGTAACACGAGACGTGATCACCGAGCACCACCGCGCGTGGTTTTTGACTGCGCAGCTTGCGAAAAACCTGCGCGCTCTCGCAGTAGAAGCCAATGCCGAATTCAACATTCGGCGGAATCGGATGCTGCCACCAATCGCCTTCGACAAAGCGATCCGCGCGAACGTTGCTCATCGCGTGTAGTTGCCGGCCGAATACAACTCCGCGTAGGCGCCGCCGCGCGCGACCAACTCCTCGCCGGTGCCTTCTTCGATCAGCTCGCCATGCTTCAGGACCACGATGCGGTCGACCCCGTGGATCGTGCCAATGCGATGCGTCACGATGAGCGTGGTGCGGCCGCGCATCAGTTCTTTGATCGTATCCATGATGGCGGCTTCGGTCGTGGGATCGAGCGCAGAAGTTGGCTCATCAAGCAAGAGAATCGGCGCATTCTTCAGAAAGGCGCGCGCGATGCCGATGCGTTGCCGTTGGCCAACGCTCAAGTGTCCGCCGCGTTCGCCGACCAGGCTATTGTAGCCGTCGGGCATCTGCCGGATGAACTCATCCGCCTGCGCGCGCCGCGCCGCATTGCGAATCTCTTCGTCTGTCGCGTCCGGTCGGCCGTACGCGATGTTTTCGCGCACGCTGGTGGAGAAAAGCAGCGTGTCCTGGAGCACAATGCCGATCTGCGCGCGCAGCGATTTCTTTGTGATCTCGCGAACGTCGCGTCCATCGAGCAGCACGCGCCCGGCGCTCGGATCGTAGAAGCGCGGGACGAGACTGAGCAACGTGCTCTTGCCCGCGCCGGTTCCGCCAACTAAGCCGACGATCTGGTTCGGCGCGATGGCGAGATCAATTCCGCGAAGCACGAGCTGATTGGACGAGTAGCCGAACTGAACATTCTCGAACGTGATCGCGCCTTTCGTGCTGCTGATGTTTGCCGCGTTCGGCGCATCAACCACGTCATCCGCGCGATCGAGCACTTCGAAACAACGTTGCGCGCCGGCCGCCGCGCCTTCCATTGCCCACGCAGTGTAGGTGAGAGCCTCCAGCGGCTGATAGAGCATGAGCAGATACGCGCTGAAAACGAGAAGCGATCCGAGCGTGAGCGTGCCGGCGAGCACATGCAGCGTTCCGACGTAATACATCGCCGCGGTTCCCGCGACCATGAGCGTGCTGATGACCAGCGCGCTGTAAACATTCGTTAGGGTGAGACGCAAATTCGCACGGAGACTTTGTTGCGCGTGGCTTTGGAATTGCCGGACCTCCCATTCTTCCCGGCCAAAGGCGTGCACCATTCGCACGCTGCTCAAGCCTTCCTGTGCTTGCGCGAGCAACGCGCTCTCGCGTTCGTGGATCGTGGTCGATTGGCTGCGGATTTTTTGCGCGAAGTAGTAGATCGCGCCGACAATCACCGGCACCACGCCTAACGAGAGCACGGTCAGTTGCCAGTCGATCTGCACCATGATGATGAAGGTGCCGATGAGCGTGAGACCGGAGCTGAAGATGTTTGTGAAACCCTGGTTGTAGATCGTCTGGATAGATTGCGAATCGTACGCGACGCGGAAACTGGAATCACTCGAGCGCCGCGCGTCGTGGTACTTGAGTGAGAGCGATTGCAGATAAGCGTAAAGATCGGTGCGCAACTTGAGCAGCGCCTGCAGACCGACTCTGACGAAGAGATAATTGCCCGCGACGTGCGCCAATCCCCAGAGCAATTGGATGACGATGAGCGCGCCGCAAAGCACGAGCACTTGCGTTTTCACTGGCAGACTAGCGAGTCGGCTCATCCATCCGCCGCTCGCGGTGTGCGACGGCAACACGTAGTCGACGATGAGCTTAAACGGCCACGGCTTGAGCAGATTCAAACCGATCTCGCAGAGCGCGAGCGCGAGCCCGAGCAACGTCTGCGGGAGAAAGGGGCGGTAGTATTGAAGGACGCGCCGGTAGATCGACATCGGAAATTTGGGATTGCGGAATGCGAATTTCGGATTGAACTACGCGCCGCCGGTTTCGCTGCGAAGACTAAGTTCGAAATTCGAAATTCGAAATCCGCAATTATCGA
>JBJMWV010000394.1:0-12949 GCA_045809985.1 Chthoniobacterales bacterium
AGTTTGTAACAACGCAGACGAACGACATCGATTGGCGACTACCCTGAAGCTGTGGTTAAAAGCATTCCATTCCTGACTCATCACCCTTCTCCCTGGTTTGCAAATTGATCCTGCTCTAAGCCGAAAGCGCTTCATTTCGACAGTCCAACTACCTTGCTTTGCCACCGGCGCGTAGCCGTGCGAGAGCAGCAGCATGGATCTGCAACTGAATGGGAAGACAGCGGTCGTGACCGGCTCGACCGCAGGCATAGGGCTGGCGATTGCTTCATTGCTCGCGCGCGAAGGGGCGGCGGTTGTGATCAATGGGCGTACGCAGGAGCGCATCGATGAGGCAATTACGCGAATCGGGAGTAGCGGAAAGACGCGCGGCATAGCCGCCGATCTTGCAACGGCGCGCGGTGTTGAAGAATTCGTTAGGCAGGTGCCGGAGGCGGAAATCCTGGTGAACAATCTCGGCATCTTTGAGCCGAAGCCGTTCGAGGAAATCAGCGACGCGGATTGGCTGCGCTTTTTCGAGACTAACGTGATGAGCGGGGTGCGGCTGAGTCGCGCCTATCTACCGCGGATGCGGGAGCGGAACTGGGGCCGTATCGTGTTCGTCTCGAGCGAATCGGGCCTACAGATTCCGGCGGAGATGATCCATTACGGCATGACTAAGACGGCGCAGATCGCGATCGCGCGCGGCCTGGCGGAGACGTGTGCCGGCACGGGCGTGACGGTGAACGCAGTTCTGCCCGGGCCTACCGCGTCGGAAGGTGTGAAGGAATTTGTCGGCTCGCTGGCGGAGCAGAACAAGCAGACGAGCGAGCAATTCGAGAAGGAGTTCTTTAAGTCGGCGCGGCCGACCTCGCTCCTCCAGCGCTTCGCCAAGCCCGAAGAAGTTGCGCCACTCGTAGCCTATCTGTGCAGTCCCCTCTCCTCTGCCACTAATGGCGCGGCGCTGCGTGTGGATGGTGGCGTAGTTAAGTCGCCATTCTAGCTAAGGAGAAGATAATTGAATTTGGAAACCAGGCAGCCAGGAAAAGAGTAGATGAATGAGGAATTGCGAAAGCAGGCAGTCGGAGCATCAGTGCCTTCTTTCTGGTTTTCTGGTTTCGCATTAATCCTTCTTCTGCCCGCTAAGCTTGTGCGGCTGATCACACAGCAGCTGTAGCATTCTTCATACGACCTTCGCGCATAGCAGCGCAATACCGAGCCAGTATCCGACAGGGGAGCTCATGCCGAGGCCGACGAGCGGCACCGGGAAAGCTCCGAAAACAGGGCATATAGCAGCGGAGAGGAAGTAGCCGGTCAGCGCGAACGCCGCGTTGCGATGTGAGCTGCCCCGTGTGATGCGGAGGCCGAGCGGCGCGAGAGAAGCTGCCGCGAGAGCGAGACCGGCGGTGACGGCAAGCACAGGTGAAACACCGAATGCGAGCGGAAAGATTCCCTCTACTTCGACGACTGGCTTTAGCGGATCGGGACGCGTCCAGGAGATGCCGAGGAGAAGCGCGGCGGCGATCGCGATCAGGACACTCCGGCGCGGAGACGTCGAGAGAACCACAAGGATAATCACGGCAACCAGGAAGCTCGTCGCCTGTGAGGCATCGGGCTGTAGAATGAGCAACGCCGCGATTGCTGCGGTAAAGGTGAGGCCGATGCGGCTCAAGATTCCGCAGAAGGCCAAAGCGACCACCGCGGCAGGCAAAAGCAGGGCGGCAACATTGACGTGCAGCGGCCCCAAATCGATCCACCGGTGAACTCCTTCCTGTGCCGGTGCGAGGAACGTGCCTGCGACACCGAGGAGAGCTACGGCCAGAATTACTCTCGCGAGTGGCAGTGAACTGCGGAGGAGCATCGGTCCCGTCCCGAGCACAAGTCCAACCAGCCAGGCGATGGGATTGCGCAACCAAGCCCCGACAGGATGTCGGGTAGCGGCCAAAGCCGCAGCGCCGCACGCGATCGCGGCAAGTGATCCAGCCGCGAAGATGGCGAGGCTCCTATAACGACCTGCGCTGCTGAATCTACCGCTCGTGTCGTTCAATGACTGCGCCATCATAGATCAGCTCGCACGCGAGACCAACTTTGACCTTCGTCAGAGCGCTGAGCCTTGAATGCTTAAAAGCATTCAAGATAAATTCGGTTCAGTGGGGGGCTGAGAGGCAGGTGCCGGCAACGTCTTCCGCCGAGTTGGGCTGGAAGCGACATTCGTCCGACGTGATAGGACTTTCGATCGTTCTGACTGTGCGGACGTTGTCTAACACCGTACGCTAAGGCGTCAACGAACGGAGGAAACATGACAACGTCCACGCAGTTTGATAAAGCGCAGTTAGAGAAGCTGGCGATCCAGTGGAGGCAGCAGCATCCGAACGAACCATGGGGCGAGGAGCATGCTTATGAAGGATTCGAGCATGCCTATCGCACGGGTTACCATTCGTTCCTCAAGCATGGCGACCGCAGATTCCATGAAGTCGAAGATTCGGTCGCGAAGGACTACGAGCACGCCAGGCCGGGTGAAGCTTTGCCCTGGGACACGGTGCGTCCCGCGGTCAGCTCACTGTGGGACCGGATGACCGGCGCAATCAGCGCGCGGGATCCCGGCCGCGGGGTGCGGGTTTTCATTTAACTGTAAGCGAAACGGTGGATAGCGGAGCTGGGCTGTTCCTGGCTGGAACAGCCCTATGTTCCTTGCGCTGCCACAATGAGATGTTCACGCGAGGCTCGCTTTTCCTTCACCGGCTCCGCAGGTCGAGCGATCTAGGTAAGTTGGATTTCGCCTGAGAAACGGCGTCGCCATGCGCTTCCGACGTCGCGGTGGTGAGTCGCGGCTCTGCTGTGAAACTTAGAGGCAGTAAAATACCAAACCGCGAATCAAAGCTTCGCGGCTGCAATCTTCGCGGCCGCGCGCTCATTCCAGCCGGCGCGTAGGACTTGCTGCTCCGCGTCCAAGGCGGCAAGGCGCTTCGGAACGCCTTTGTATTTCTTCACCGTGCCGTTCACCTTTCGGTCGACCACTCCGAGACTGACGAGGCTCTGGAGCTTTTCGTAACAACGTAGCCGGAGCATTTCTTCGCCGCCGCTGGCTGCGTTGCGTTCGCGCAAATTGGTCAGAATGATGTCGAAGAGCGGCTTGAACTCATACGTGGCCTTCGAGGAAAAGATTGCGACCAACTCCTCGGAGATATTATCGGGTGCGCGCCGGGTAAATCTGGCGCCAGATGGTTTCGACATCGGTCACTATAGCACTAAGTAGGGAGATGGCGAGCCGGCGGGTCCGGGCTTCAGGCACGCTCACCTGCTGCGCAGACTTTGGTCATGTCGCACGAGATTTTGCTTAGGCGCCGTTCGATTCGTGCGGCGGCAGGAGAATCATGCGGACAAACTGCGCGAGCGCCGCAGCCAGATGCATCGCGATCAGGGCGAAGAAAGGCCAGAAGAGATTCCAGACGGAGAAGTTGATGGCCTGCAGCGCCATCGCCACCACGCCGAGCACTGCAATTCCATAGAAGAGTAGCTTGTTGATCGCCTCCCTGTCACCGCGAGTAAATCGTTGGGTGGGATTGCGCATGAAGACGGCCATGAGCACTTGTGCGGTAAAGCCAAAGCCGCTGCACCAGCGCCAGATGCTGGCCGGCGGCGGGTCGAAGGCGAGCAAGAGCAGCGCGAAAAGTGAGTCGACCAGGGGCAAGGTCGAATTCGCGAGTAAAAGTTGCAGCCGGAACTTGTCGAGCGGCGACCATTGATGGACGGAGTTCGGACGAAAGACGACCACGATGCCGGCGAACCCTGCCAGAGTGACGGCGACCTGCGCGGCGATGCCGAGAGCTTCGCTCGGTTGCATGGCGGCGATTAAGCGCGAACTCCGGCGCGAGATCAATCCGAACCGCGCAGAGCATCCAGCAGAGGATCTAATTGGACGCGAAGAAACCAGAAATTCGAATACGGCCGCGCCGAAGTTACAAGACCTTGCCTCCGTCCGTTTCCTGATTCATCAACTCTCCGTTTCTGGTTTTGCTTTGCGCGGGCGACTAACCTCCGAGCTTCGTCAAGATAAAGGCAGCGAGGAAGCCTAGGACAGTGATAAGCCCGGCAAAGTCGTGCGCTTCGGCGAACGCTTCCGGGATCATGGTATCCACCAGCATCGATAGGATCGCGCCGGCTGCCGTTGCCGTGGTTGCAGCAATCACATCATCCGAGAAATGGCTGAAAAGCGCATAGCCGGCGAGCGCCGCGAGACCGGAGATGAGTGCGATACCTCCCCAGACGCCGAAGACGTAAAGCGGTGATCTGCCGGCGCGGCGCATCCCGGCCGAACTGGAGAGTCCTTCCGGAACGTTGGAGAGAAAAATCGCGACCACCGCGACAGTGCTGACGGCGCCCCCTTTGATCATGCTCACGCCGATGACAATGGATTCGGGAATTCCATCGAGCAGTGCGCCGATGGCGATGGCCAGCCCGCTGCCGGGATCTTGGTTCTCGGATTTCTGCTCAACGTGGTGACCGGATCGTTTCCGATGCTTTGCTCCGGCGCGGTTCAGAAGCCAGTTCGCGGCGGTGTAGATCGCGGCGCCTGAGACGAAACCGATCGCGGTCGAGTCAAAGCCGCCGCGCTTGTAGGCTTCATCCATCAGGTCGAAGGAAAGCGCGGAGATAAGCACGCCGCCGCCGAAGGCCATGATACCCGCGATGAGACGCTGCGGAACAGCGGCGTAGTAACCGATTGCAGCGCCAAGGATCAGCGCCGATCCAGCAACAAGGCCCCAGAACCCGGAGAGCAGAAATGTCATCCTCTCGATGACTACGAATCCGAGCCTGCTTCTGGACGATGCGCGCTACACGCGCTGGCACAGCATAGCCAATCAACTAACGAGCTAATCGCACTCCTCGTTAGTCGCGCTATGGTGGCGCGTGAAGTCGATCGCCGCCGAGTTTCATCGCGTGAATGCGAAGGTGCGGCCGATCGTCGGGACCTGTGCCTACGGGCTGGCCGCGAGCTTCGCCGCGGTAGGGTTCCAGCTCGCGATCAACTGGCTTTACCAGCACGCCTACAAAGACGCGGCGGCGCGCGGCTCCGGAACTTTCCTCGTGACGAGTTTCGCGAGCATCGTCATCACATCTCTGATCGTCGGCTGGCTACTGACCTCGTTTGCACCCGCGGCAGCTGGCAGCGGCATACCTCAGGTGAAGCTGAACTTCTGGAAAGAGTTCGGCACTGCGCCAAAGCGCATCGCACTGGTGAAGTTCGTCGCCGGCGTGCTCTGCATCGGTGGCGGCCAAAGCCTCGGACGCGAAGGACCCACGGTGCAGATCGGGAGCAATCTTTCGTCAACGATCGCCGGATGGCTGGGCGTTTCGAAGCAGAACCGTCGCGCGGCGAGTGCCGCGGGCGCAGCGGCAGGATTAGCTGCGGCGTTTAATGCGCCGCTCGCCTCCATCGCGTTCGTGCTCGAGGAAATCATCGGTGATCTGAACAGCCGCTCGTTAGGTCCAGTCTTACTTGCCGCCGTGATCGGCGCGTTTGTCGTGCATGCGTTGATCGGTGCGCAGCCGGCATTTGTGCTGCCACAAATCAGCGAGCCGAGCTGGCGCGCATATCTCCTCATGCCGATCGCGGCAGGCTGCGCGGCCTTGGTCGGCGTAGCCTTTCAGCGCGGCGCGCTTGGGTTGCGTGCGGCCATGCGGAAGCAGCGCATGATACCAGCGTTCCTGCATCCGCTTGCTGGTGGACTTATCACGTGGGCGATCGGTGCAACGGTCTTCCTAACGACAACGCGACTCGGCGTTTTTGCACTCGGCTACGATGATCTTTCGGAAGCACTGAGCCGCGGTTTCGGCTGGCAGCTGGCGGCGGCGCTGCTCGCGGGCAAGCTGATCGCGACGATCTCCTGCTACGGACTCGGCGGATGCGGCGGAATATTTTCACCGAATCTGTTCTTTGGCGGGATGTGCGGCGCAGTGGTCGCGGGCGTCGCCTCACACTTCTTGCGACTCAGCCAAAGTGATTATGTGTTGCTCGCGGTCGGTGGGATGAGCGCCTGCTTGGGCGCGGTCGTGCTCGCACCCGTCACCGCAATCCTAATTATCTTCGAAATGACACACCAGTTCGCACTCGTACCCGGGCTCATGCTCGCGGGACTCATCAGCCAGGTGATCGCGCGTTCGATCAACACGATGAACTTCTACGAAGAAGTGCTCTGTCAGGACGGACACGATCTCGAGCATCTGATTCCGCCGCGGGATCTGCGCTCATGGCAGAACCTTCCGATCTCCGCGATCGCTAACTTCAAACCAGTGATCGTAACCGATCGCTCGGAGCAGTCGTTAGGCACATTGCTTGAGAAGCATCCTTATCGCCAGTTTCCTGTGGTGGAAGATGGCGTTCTCGTCGGCGTCGCACCGCGTGCGGAAATTACCGCCGCCTTGACTGAGCATCGGGCGCTTCGATTGGAGCCGGCGGTTCTGTGCCGGCCGAGTCAGTCGATTCGCGAATCGCAGGCGTTGCTCATTCAGTCAATCACCGGCACCGTCGCGATCGCGGACGACGCGAGCAAGCTACTCGGGATCGTGACACTTCACGATCTTCTGCGCGCGCAGCTGGCAATGTCGGAACGCGAGCGAAGCGAAGGCTAGGGTTACAGACCAGCGGTGCGGGAGCCGGATCACCCCCGCGCTTCGAATTAACAGCATGAAGCTGCAGGGCGTTGGAGCACGCGGACCGGTTTACGCGCGGAAGAAATTCCTGCGTTACTTTCCGAAAGGATTTCGCGACGAGACCTACATCGAGTGGGAGCGCAGTTATAAGTGGGAGACGCACGAGCGCTGGGAAGAGGCGCTGAACCGGGACGAATTCCGCCGCCTTCTCGCGAGGCAGGACTATGCGGAAGTCGCGGCGCGCGCAGTGCGCACGGAACAGCGCTCGCGTCACAGCATGATGTTCTCGTTTGAGAAAATGGCGCTGCGTGATGCGCTGAAGTCCGCCGTGGGCGCGAAGGCGTTTGCCGAGGGTCTTTACCAGCTCCTGCACGGGAGCGGGAGCGACGAGGCGAGGTTCACGCGTTGGGTGGAAACGGTATCTGCGCTACCGCGGCGACAGACACGAGTGCTGACGTGGCCACTCGTTACGGTGTGGGGGTTCATCGCACAACCAGAGAAGCATTTCTTCCTCAAGCCGAACGTGACGAAGATCGCGGCGCGCGCTTATGGCTTCGACTTCCAATATCAATCGAAGCCGAACTGGGAGACCTACTCCAGACTGCTCGAGTTTGCCGAGATTGTGCGACGCGATCTCCGGGACCTGCGGCCGCGGGACATGATCGATGTGCAGTCGTTCCTGTGGGTGCAGGGGTCGGACGAGTATCCGGATTAACGCGCTGTCATCTCAGCTGAAGCTTGAACCGACGGGAGCGAGTGCGTCATAATCGCACCCACGTATGAAAGCTCTTTTGCTGACCTCCCTCTTCGGCGCAGCGGCGGGTGCATCGTCACTGGGCACCTATCACCTCGTACACGAGGTCGGCGGAGGAGGTCGCTATGAGATGCAGGTGCTCCCGCATTCCGATGTCGTGGTTACGCTTGATCATGAGACTGGGATCGTGCGCTACATCTATAGCTCTGGTGCTCCGTCGACGCACTGGGCAATTGAGATGAAACCAGGATCGCAGATGGGCCAGGTGACTCCACCGGAACCGCCAAAGCCGCACTAGGTGTCCTTAGCCTAACGAGTGACCGCCGACGCTAAAAGCTGATCGAAAGCTGCGCGCCCTTCACTGTGCCCACAACGGGTTGGACTGCGACCTTACCGACCTTCGAATCGAACTGAAATAGCGTCACCCCGTTATGCTCGCGGGAAGGAGCCGAGCCAGTCTGCTGCACGGTGGCGTCATTCGGCCGTGACGCGTAGGTTGCTTCAATCGGCCTTGCCGCCGAACCAGCGGCTGCATCGCGCGAAGCCAGAATGGCATGGGCTTCGCGACCGCGGGCCCCGCCTGCGGAATCGCGGTCGTTTGCAACTGCCGGCGCGGCCGCAAGTCCGAGCGCAACGCCACATGCCAGGCACGGAATGAATGTTCGTCCCATTGCGTCTCCCAAATATCATTCGGATTTTCCATAATAAACGGCTGTGTGGCTGATGTACGGGCGCTGCGGAAACGACGCCTACGCGCGCGAGCGGCCTCGTTCATAGCGCATCAGCCGCAAACGCACGCCGACCGCATAGGTCAGATAATACCCGATGAGCCCGCCTGCGACGGCGAGCGAAAGCTGCGTCGCGGATGCGGTCATGAACCAATTCTGCGCCGGTGAAGGTGCCGCGACGGGATGAATCGCGCGCCAACAGCCGTAGGCGAAGCGCAGCGTGATCGCGAAGGTAACCAAAAGTGCGAGCCAAGGGCTCGGAGTGTAGAAGAGACCTTGAGGTTCTACTTCCCAGCGGGTCAGCGCGAAGCCGAGCAAACCTAGAATGCTTCCGATGAATAGGCCCGCGACGACGAAACGGAGCGTCGGGCCGAGCCAGAAAGACATCAGCCAGGTGAAGAAGATAAACAGCACTGCGGAAATGCTGGTCATCCAAACATTCACGGTGGCTACCCAACGCCGACCCTGTCGTCGCGCTGTCCCGGCGCGATAGCGCAACGCGAGCGAGAGCAACACCACGCCGCCAAATGCGAGGACAACAAAGAGCACGAGCGCGAAAAGGATGATCGGCACGGCTGAACCGTAGCACGATATATTGCCGCCAAGACTTCGGCTGAACGTGCGACGACAACTCAACAGATGACTCCACCTGAGATCCGGATCGATTACCTCTGGCAGCATCCGGAGGTTGCTGATGAGCTGGCAAAGTTCTCGTGGGCGGAATGGCAATCCGTTTACGAGCAGCGAGGACAAACCTTCGCCGATGCGCTGAAGAGCTACCGCGAACGTGCGCAACGCGATCGGCTGCCGCTCGCGCTGGTCGCTTTCGAGTCCGAACAACTCATCGGGACGGTGTCGCTGAAACCGCAGGACCTCGAGATTCGACCTGAGATCACACCGTGGCTCGGCGGGCTCTTCGTTATTCCGGAGTGGCGCGGTCGCGGAGTCGCTTCGCTGCTCATGCACCGCGCTGTAGATGAAGCATGGCGACTGAACCTGCCGCGGCTCTTTCTTTGGACGTCATCCGCCGAAGCGCTCTACCTGAAACTCGGCTGGCGCGTGGTTGAGCGGACAGAATATTGCGGCAAGACGATCGTGATCATGCAGATCGACGCCGGAAGTTGATGAGACCGCTACAGTCGCCCTTCGACTTCTTCTTTGCTCACCGGCCGATAATCTTTCCGGGGGAAGCGAACGCCGCGTTTCACTGTTAGCTCAACGTTACGTACTGCGCTGATGTCCTGCAGCGGATCCGCGCTGAGGAAGACGATGTTCGCGAGCTTGCCTGGTTCAAGTGTGCCCATCTCCTTTTGCTGTCCGGCGCTCGTCGCGCTGATGATTGTCGCGGAGCGAATCGCATCCATAGGTGTCATGCCGACTTTGTGCACCAGGATCTCCATCTCGCTTTGTAGCGCTGAGTAAGGATCGTCCGCCGGCGCGAAGCTATCTGTGCCGGCTGAGATCGCGACGTGGTGTTTGTAAGCTTGCGCGCAAAGTAGCTCCGCGAGTCGCGACGAGCAGTAGGGTGGCGGCGGCGCGTTGTCGGGAGTTTGCGCGCGCATTCGCTCGATGGTTTCGAAGACGTAGTTCGTCGCATCGAGGATAATGCCGCGATCGCGCATCTGATCGAACAAGGCAGCCATGACTTTGTTGTCGCCGTTTTGGAAAGGCGCCGGATCGATCGGGAACGACTCGCGTTCCTGATAACGCTTCGGACGTTTCTCGAGAGCGTGGTAGGCGAGGTAGCCGGTGTGCGACATCGTGTCGGGCTTTGCATCGATCACCTCCTGCGGCGTGGCTGGGAAAACCATTCCGTGGGCCCAGACCAACATGCCTTGTCGATGCGCTTCGGCGGCGATCTTCGCGACGAGCGCGGCAGACAGGTTCGCATAGATCTTGATTGCGACGGCGCTCGTGCCCTTCGCCAGCGTGACGGCGGTCGCGAGGTCAGTCTGATCATCGATCGCCTGCATCCACGGGGCTGTTCCCGGCTTGAAGCCCTGGCTCGATGCGAGAAGCCGCGGGTCCTGGAGGAAATCTGGTCCGGCGAAGAGCGCAGCGTAGTAGATGTCGGGCCCGGCAATCTCTCCCACGCGTGAGGCACGCGCGTATTCTGCGACAGCGCGAATGTCATCGCCCATCGCGCGGACCGCGGTCACGCCGCTATAGATGTCGCGACGCATCATCGCTTCGGCGAAACGGCGATCTGGCGGGGTCGCGAGGTGCTCGTGCGAATTGATGAAGCCCGGCAACGCGAACTTGCCTTTCACGTCGACCACTTCGGCGCGGGCCGGCGGCTGCAGATCCGCAGCAGGGACGATCGCTTCAATCCGTTCGCCCCGCGTGATGATCGCCATGTCCCGCCGCAAAGGCCCGCCTGAGCCGTCGATCACTGCGCAGCCGGTGTAGGTAATCACCGTGTCTGAATCTGGCGCGAACGGCGGTGGCGTTTGCGCCGGCAAGATCGTGACGAACGACAGCGACGCGACAGCAACAACGGCAAATTCTCGGACGTAAAAAGTCTTCATAGTCCTCCCGGAGGGTCTTTTTGCTCTCCGTCTTGATCAGAAAATGTTCTCGAAAACGATACGTCCGAAGAGATTACCGGATCCGTTGTCGTCGCCGGCGACCGTATGCATGTAGCCGAGTTCAAACTTGGCGGTTACGATCGTTAGCTGAATCCCGGCGCCCAGAGCCGCCTGCACGCGTTGACCGCTGCTTCCGCTGTCCTGACCCGCGACATCGCACATCAGGAGCGGCTTCAGCGCCCAGACATTCGCGCGATCAGCGATGTAGTCGATGGCCGGCCGAACTTCCGAGTACGTCTTCTTTGCCATCGCGAGTGCCTCATCGGGAGAGTGTCCTTCGGCCTCGAGTTCCGCTGCGTAGAACGCAACGGAGTCGCCAGCTTTGTTCTTCAGCAACCGCTTGAGCGACAGACCGGGCGCGACCTCTTCATTCGGGATCAACGGGAACGACAACGACGGGATCGGCAACGTGACGTTGAGGTTCACGTGCCAGTAACTGTTGGCACCGGTCACCTCGCCACGATCCGCGACCGCGGACGCTTCGCCGATACTGCGGATCAGCGGGCCCGTCGGAAAATCGGTCAACGCACGCGATTCGGCTGAATCGTAGAGGAAATTGCGGAACGAATTCCCGCCATAGAACCGCGCATATTCCGGTGCGCTCCAGGCGTGACCGCCGCCGACAGTCGCTTCGATCCCGATGGTCTGATTCGGTGCGACAAGGAACTCGCGCTCGAACGCAAACATACCGGCGACACGTCCGTAGTCGCTCGCCCGATCCGGAAATGCGGCGCCCGCCCAAAGCGCGCCGCGGATAAAACCACCGCCTCCCCTGCCCTCGCCGAGCAGACGCAGATTCACCGCGTGCTCCGAAGTGCGGTCACGATCCGCGCTGAAGTTGTTCGTCGCGTAACGATAGTTCGCGCCGACGTAGAGCGACTGGAGGAAGCTCGAGTCTGGTTTGAATCGCAGCATTCCGCCGAACTCGCCCGCTCGGTGTTGCAACGAATGATCCGCGCGCGGTTCATCGCTCGCCACGAATGCGCCCGACCAACTAATCTTGTCGATGAACTCGCCCGGCCGAACGCGATTGAGCGCGAGGCTGACATCGACGTCGTAGAACGCCTCATCGACCGACTTGCGACCACTCAACGCAAGATCCAGGTGCGAGACGTTGATCGACGCTGCGGGCTTCGTCAGATGAAGTAGATCTCCCGCGATCGCCCCAGTCGGCGCGAAGCCATATGCCTTGTCCTGATAAAGACCGAGGCGCGGATTCAACGCGAGAATCGGCGGCGGCACTGCGTCATAGAATGTGGCGAACGGCGACCGCGGGATCGGTAGCACGTTGCCGCCGACTTCGAAGAGATCGATGCGCACCGAGCGAGCTTCGATGATGACGTCGACCTGCCGTCCATCGACGAGCAAGCAACGCGTGATGTGAACCACGCCGACTGCGCCGAGATTCTGCAGCTCGAATTGCGCACGCTCGTCGCTGCTGTTTAACGCTTCCTGCACAGCGCGCATCGCATCCTGCACCTTCGCGTTCGTGAAGCGATCACCGGGATTGATCGGCAACGCGATTTGCGGGGCCCATCGGCCTTCCACTTTGACGCTCCGAATCGTGTAGCCGTCCGCCTCGTTCAGATCGTCCCGGCATTCGCGCGCCGCTTCCAGGGCGAGCGGCACTAGCATCAGGATTACCAGGAGCCGGGGGAACATTGGATACGCGCTTACGTCCGCGCGCGACAAAGCTCTTCGTAAAGCTGCTTCGTTTCCGCAGCGATCGCGCGCCAGCTGAACTTCTCTTCTGCGCGCTTCCTTCCCGCGTGGCCGAAGCGCTCACGCATCTGCGGATTCGCCATTAACTCGTTGATCCGCGACGCGAGATCGCGCGCGAAGCGATCCGGATCGTTCGGCTCGAACGTTCCGCTCTTGAGTTCGAGCGGAACGAGAAATCCGGTCTCGCCATCAACGACCACTTCTTTGATTCCACCAACGGCGCTCGCTACCACTGCAGTTTCGCACGCCATCGCCTCGAGGTTGATGATGCCGAACGGCTCGTAGACGGAAGGACATCAAAACACCGCCGCCTGCGAGTAGAGCTCGATCACGGTTGGCTTGTCGACCATCTCACGGATCCAGATCACACCGCCGTGTGATTCTGTCGCGTGCAGGACGGCTTTGTCCATTTCGCGGCCAATCTCGGGTGTATCCGGCGCGCCGGCGCAAAGCACGACCTGAAAACCTTCGGCCATATGTTCGATCGCGTGCACGAGATGAATGATGCCCTTCTGCCGCGTTATCCG
>JBJMWV010000395.1:0-1555 GCA_045809985.1 Chthoniobacterales bacterium
ACGATGATTTCGGGCGCGAACTGAAGGAGGTCCACAGTGCGTTTAAAAAATATCTCGCGCGCAAGGACACCTACGGAAAGACCGGCGAAGGCAAGGCAATCAAGAACACCGTCGCGTATTTCTCGGCCGAGTTCGGCTTTCACGAATCGATCCCGAACTACTCCGGCGGTCTCGGGATTCTCGCGGGCGATCACTGCAAATCGGCGAGCGATCTCGATCTGAACTTCGTTGCCGTTGGGCTACTCTACCGCCACGGCTACTTCAAGCAACAGATCGATCGGGATGGCGTGCAAGGCGCGGTCTCGCTCAATCAAAACTTTCATCATCTTCCGATTCGCGAAGTGCGGCAGAACGATGCGCGCGTGCTTGTTTCAGTGCGCATTCTCGATCGCGACGTGCTCGCGAAAATTTGGGAACTGCACGTCGGGCGGATAAATCTCTACCTGCTCGATACCGACGTGGCTGAGAACACGCCCGAAGATCGACTGATCACTGCGGAGCTTTACGGCGGCGATCTCGAGATGCGTATGCGCCAGGAAATGGTCCTCGGGATCGGCGGCGTGCGTGCCCTGGACTTGTTAGGCATCGACGCGCACGTCTTCCACATGAACGAAGGCCACTCGGCCTTCCTCGCGCTCGAGCGGATCCGCCAGTTACGCGCGAAGAACGGACTCGATTTTTACGCTGCGCTGCAGCTCGTCGCGGCCGCGAATGTTTTCACCACACACACACCAGTGCCCGCGGGAAACGACGCTTTCCCGCGCGAGATGATGCGCCGCTACTTCGCTGATTTTGCGAAGGAACTCGGGATTCCGTTTGAGGAGCTCTTCACCTTCGGACAAACACGGATGAATCCGGACGATCCCTTCAGCATGACGATCCTCGCTTTGCGCGCGAGCCGACATGCAAATGGCGTGAGCAAATTGCATGGCGAAGTCAGCCGCGGTCTTTGGAAAGATGTCTGGTCAGGCGTGCCGTCGCAGGAAGTGCCGATCACCAGCATCACCAACGGCATCCATACCAAGACATGGATGGCGCCGGAGTTCAGCGCGCTTTACACGAAGCACCTCGGCGATTGGGAAGAACATCTGACTGACGCGGATTTCTGGCGGCGCGTGATCGATATTCCCGATGCGGAACTTTGGCAGACGCACCAGCAATTGAAGCGGCGTCTGATCGAATTTGTCCGCGAACGCGTGCGCGCGCGCCGGGTGCGGATCGGCGATTCACCGGAAGCTGTCCGCGCATCGAGCAGCATTCTCGATCCGGAAATTCTGACGATCGGTTTCGCGCGGCGCTTCGCGACCTATAAGCGTGGCGCACTTCTCTTCAGCGACAAGGAACGCCTCGCGCGTCTGCTCAACGACAGCACGCGGCCGGTGCAATTCATCTTCGCCGGCAAATCGCATCCGCGGGATGAAGGCGGCAAAGCGCTCATCCAGGAAGTCTACAAATTCAGCCGTGAAGCGGGCTTCGAGAACCGCATCGTCTTCGTCGAGGACTACGACACCTACATCGCGCGTCGTCTCGTGCAGGGCGTCGATCTTTGGCTGAA
>JBJMWV010000396.1:0-7668 GCA_045809985.1 Chthoniobacterales bacterium
AAACTAATAACCAACAAAACGATCATCCAATATATCGACGCCAGCTTGCGCCGGCTGCGGATGGATTACGTGGACCTGTACCAGATTCATCGTTGGGACGATGAGACGCCGATCGAGGAAACGCTCGAGGCGTTGCACGATGTGGTGAAGGCGGGGAAGGCGCGCTACATCGGCGCGTCATCGATGATGTCGTGGCAGTTCTGCAAAGCGCTGTATCTCGCGCGGATCAACGGCTGGACGCGGTTCGTCTCAATGCAGAATCATTACAACCTCATCTACCGCGAAGAAGAGCGGGAGATGCTGTCGCTCTGCACGGAAGAGGGAATCGGTGTGCTGCCGTGGAGTCCCCTGGCGCGTGGCAAACTCGCGCGCCCGTGGACTGCAGCGCCGACTGAGCGGACGGAAAACGACGAGTATGGAAAAGTGCTCTACGCGAAAACGCAGGAAGCAGATCGCGCGGTAATTGATCGCCTAACGAGCGCTGCGAATTCTCGCGGCGTCCCGCAGGCACAGCTCGCACTCGCTTGGCTCCTGCATCAACCAAGCGTTACTGCGCCGATCATTGGCGCATCGAAGCAACAGCACATCGACGACGCCGTCGCGGCGCTTGAGGTCAAGCTCACGCCGGAACAGATGACGCAGCTTGAGAAGCATTACGTCCCGCATCCAGTGCTCGGGATTGAATGAGAGGCTGATCGATGCGGCTTAGCCAGAAGCTCGGGAAGGTGCTAAGCGGTGACGCACTCGAGAGCGCGAAGCGTCGCGTGCGCAAAATGCGTGTGCGCCGGCCGATCGGCTCCGAAGTTGCGCGGTTGATGCAGACGATCGATCGCGCGCGTTTCGATGAGATTGCGGCGAAGTATTCGGTGCCCGATCCGGGACATACGCCGCTGAAGTATGTCCAGCTTGAACACTGGCTGCGGATCAATCTCCAACGCATCCGCGACATCGATCTCGATCGCGCGAAGCCGAAGCGCGTCCTCGATATCGGTTGTGGCGCCGGCTACTTCCTTTACATCGCGAAGCAGTACGGCCATGATGTCCTCGGGCTCGACATCGACACCTTTCCGCTCTTCGCCGAGACGACTGAATTCCTCGGTGTGCCGCGCGTGATCTGGCGGATCGAACCATTCGTTAGGCTGCCTGATCTCGGGCGAAAGTTCGACCTCATCTCGGCTCATATGATCTGTTTCAATGGCCACCGCACGGACTCGTGGTGGGGCGTGCCGGAGTGGGAATTCTTTTTCGACGATCTCGCGTCGCATATGAACCCGAAGGGCCGCGTGCAATTTGCGTTTAACCGGGAGCCGAACGGCCTGCTCTACACTCTCGAGTTGAAGAGATACTTTCAGTCGCGCGGCGCGACGATCCACGGTGTGGCCGTCGTCTTCGAGCCACTGCGGCCGGCACGTCAGCGCAGCGCGACGCTTGCAGAGCGCGGCGGAAGCGGCTGATTGTTTGCCGCACGGCGACCGCCGGCCAAACCAACTGCGTTTTTATTTACGATGAACCGCTTCGTCCTTCTCTCCTGCACCGGCGCTTTCCTCATGAATGCTGCCATCCTCAACTCCGCGCGCGCTGCCGATACGGCTAGCGACAATCCGCTGCTCCAAGAGAGTACGCTGCCGTATCAATTCCCGCCGTTCGATAAGATCAAGAACGAGCACTTCCAACCCGCGATCGAGCAGGGGATGGCGGAGCAGTTGAAGGAAGTCGAAACGATCGCGGACCAGAAGGAGAAGCCGACCTTCGAGAACACGATCGTCGCGATGGAAAAGAGCGGCCGCTTGTTGACTCGCGCGAATCGGACCTTCTCGAATCTCAACGGCTGCAACACGAATCCGGAGATGCAGCGGATCGATAAGGAACTGTCGCCGAAGCTTGCCGCGCACCAGGACGCAATCCGGCTGAAGGGTCCGCTGTTTAAGCGCATCGAAACGCTCTACAACGATCGCGAGAAGCTGAAGCTCGACCCTGAATCGAAGTGGCTGCTCGAGCGTTACTACAAGGACTTCGTGCGCGCCGGCGCGAAGCTAAATGACGCCGACAAAACGAAGCTGAAGGAGATGAACCAGGAGATCGCGAAGCTGCAGACCACCTTCGAGCAGAACGTGCTGAAGGAGAAGAATGCCTCGTCCATCGTAGTTGATAGCCGCGAAGAACTCGACGGCATGGCTGATGGCGCGATCGCCGCCGCGGAGAAAGCCGCGAAGGAGGACGGCAAGGAAGGGAAGTTCGTCCTGCGTTTGCAGAACACGACGCAACAGCCGCCGCTGAAGGATTTGAAGGATCGCGCGCTGCGTCAGCGGATCATGGAGGTCTCGCTCAACCGCAACAGTCATGGCGGCGAGTTCGATAACCGCGAAGTCGTCTCGCGGATCGCGAAGTTGCGCGCGGAACGTGCGGTCTTGTTAGGCTACGAAAATCACGCGGCCTACCAGCTCGAAGATCAGACCGCGAAGAACGTCCCGACCGTGAACAAGATGCTCGGCGACGTTACGCCTCCCGCGGTCGCGAACGCACGCAAGGAGATCGCAGACATGCAGAAGGTGATCGATTCGCAGGGGGACAAGTTCAAACTCGAATCGTGGGACTGGGATTTTTATTCGGAGCAGGTGCGCAAGGCGAAGTATGCCTTCGATGAATCGCAACTGCGTCCTTACCTCGAGCTAAATCGCGTCATCACCGAAGGCGTCTTCTATGCCGCGAACAAAGAGTACGGGATCACGTTCAAGGAACGCAAAGATCTGCCCGTTTACCTGCCGGACATCCGTGTTTGGGAAGTTTTCAACGCCGACGGTTCACCGCTCGCCATCTTTATCGGCGACTACTATGCGCGGCCATCGAAGCGCGGCGGCGCCTGGGCCAGCGCCTACGTCGGGCAGAACAAGTTGTTAGGCACTAAGACCGTCATCGGAAACCATCTCAATATTCCGAAGCCACCAGAAGGTCAGCCGACTTTGCTTACCTGGGATGAAGTGCGGACAGCTTTCCATGAATTTGGTCATGCGCTGCACGGTATGTTTTCCGATGTGGAGTACCCGCGCTTTGGCGGAACCGGCGTGCCACGGGACTTCGTAGAGTATCCGTCGCAGGTGAATGAAATGTGGAAAGACTGGCCGGACATCCTCGCGAATTACGCGAAGCATTATCAGACCGGCGAGCCGATGCCGAAGGAGCTGCTCGACAAGGTCATCGCGGCGGAAAAATTCAATCAGGGCTACCGCACGACCGAGTATCTCTCCGCCACGCTGCTCGACCAGGCCTGGCACCAGATGAAACCCGAGCAGGTGCCGAGCGATACTCTTGGCTTTGAAGCGCAGGCGCTGAAGAAGGCGGGAACTGATCTGCCGGAAGTGCCGCCGCGCTATCGCAGCACTTACTTCTCGCACACATTCTCCGGCGGTTATTCGGCCGGTTATTATAGTTACCTGTGGAGCGAAGTGCTCGATGCGGACACCGTCGATTGGTTTAAGTCGCACGGCGGCCTAACGAGAGAAAACGGCGATCGTTTCCGCAAGACTCTGCTCTCACGCGGTGGAAGCGACGATGCGATGAATCTGTTTCGCAATATGGTGGGTCACGATCCGGACATTAAGCCGTTGCTGAAACGCCGCGGCTTGGAGATCACGCCAGTGAACGAGATCGCGCCGCCGCCAAGCGCGCATTAATCGCTACAGAGAGATCTCTTCACCACGAGCTTCAGCGATGAGGCGCGTCCGCAATGCGTGCAGGGAAGGGGAGAGCCCAACCGGGTAAGTGTGCGGGTTAAGGAAACGCTTATGGCTCTCGTGCAAACTTGCGAGCTGTGATTGCCTGCGCGCGCGGATCTGCTCGATTGTCGGCTCGTCGTAGACCTGTTTTCCTTCGCGGAAGATCGGCACGAGCAAGTCTTCCAGTTCTGCATCATCGGGGAGTTGCTTGCGCCGCAGCAGGTCGGCAGGGTCGATGATCAGCCGACTCCGTTCGTCAGCGTCATGCAAGTTGTAGATCATGTCGCCGATGAACAAGCCATCGCGCCGAAACCTGCGCACCTGCTGCACGCCCGGAATCGAAGTCTTCGCTGCTTGTTCGGAGAGCTTAATCTTGTGCTGCCACTGCTCGTTAGGCGCGCGCACCGCCGCGAGTTTATAGACGCCGCTTAACGCTGGCTGATCGAACGCCGTCACCAGCCGCGTTCCGACTGCCCAGACATTTATCTTCGCACCCTGCTGCTTGAGGCTCGCGATCAGATACTCATCGAGATCATTGCTCGCCATTACCGCGGCATCGTGGAAGCCCGCGCCGTCCAACATCCGTCGCGCTTCGATGCTCCAATAGGCGAGATCGCCCGAATCCAGGCGCACGCCAGCGAGAGCGTGGCCTTGTTCGCGTAACCAATGTCCCTGCGCGATCGCGTGCTCGATACCGGCGCGCGTGCTGTAGGTATCGACGAGAAACACGGAGTTGTTAGGCATCGCTTCGGCGTAGGCGCGAAACGCTTCCTCTTCACTGTCGAACGCCATCACCCAGCTATGCGCGTGCGTTCCGCGCACTGGAATTCCGAAGGCGAGCGCGGCGAGCACGTTTGAGGTCGCGGCACATCCGCCTATGTAAGCCGCACGACTCGCCGCCAGCGCGCCGTCCGTTCCTTGCGCGCGACGCAGACCGAACTCGAGCACAAGATCATCACCCGCGGCGAGACAAACGCGCGCTGCCTTCGTCGCGACCAGCGTGTGGAAGTTCACCAGGTTCAGCAGCGCAGTCTCGACAAGCTGGCATTGCAGCAGCGGACCTTGCACTCGGACGAGCGGTTCGTTTGGAAAGACAACGGTGCCCTCCGGGATCGCATCGACATCGCATTTCCATTCGAGTGCGCGCAGGTAGTCGAAAAACTCGCGCGTGAAGAGCGGTTGGCCATCATTGCCGCGGAGCGTGCCGAGATAATCCAGCTCGTCATCGACGAAGCGCAGCGTGCACAGATACTCGATCGCGTCACTCAGGCCGCACGCGATGCTGAAGCCGCTTTTGAATGGCGCGGTGCGGAAGAAAAGATGAAAGACAGCCTGGTTGTCGTGCGTCCCGCTTTTCCAATAGCTGAACGCCATCGTGAGCTGGTAGAGATCGGTCAGCAGCGCGGAGCAACGTCGCCCGTCAGCACAGGCGCGGCTCATCCGAGATCAGTCGTTAGGCGCGGGATCTCATCGACAATTTCGCGCGCGAGATAGCCGATGGAGCCGACGCGTTTCGCGAGTCGCTCCCCAGCACGCGCGTGAACCGCAACGCCCCAAACTGCGGCCTGCAAGGGCTCCGCGCCGCGGGCGCAGAATCCCGCGATGATCCCCGCAAGCACGTCGCCCGAGCCGGCGGTGGCGAGGCCAACGTTCCCACGGTTATTGACGAAGACGGAATGATCACCGGAGCAGATGAGCGTCTCCGCTCCTTTCAAGACCACCACGCCACCGGAGCGGAATGCGAATCCGCAACCGCAGTTGATCGGGTCGTTAGCCAGTTCGTCTTCTGTGATGTGCAACATCGCGCACATCTCTCCGCGATGCGGCGTGATGATGGTTCGTTCGTGCAGTTGGCTCGGATCGATCTCGGACAACGCGGACGCATCGATGATCAGCGCACGCAGCGTTTCTATTTTCAACAACTGCGGCAGCAATTCGCGAATCGCATCCGTGTCGCGCATTCCGGAGCCAATCAGAACCGCATCCGTGTGCGCTGCGGAATCGAGAACCGCAGCGCGATCTTCGATTCCGAACGCGAACAATTCCGGAACCTCTGTCGCAACGAACGGCGCGACCGCTCTGGCCGTCGCGACTCGCACTTTCCCTGCGCCCGCGCGCAGAGCAGCGTTGCTCGCGAGGATTACCGCGCCCGGCATTTCGACCGCACCGCCGATGATCAAGATGCGGCCGCGCGCTTCTTTGCTTCCTTCGCTCCCCGGCGGTGGCAAAGGCCAGTCGCGCAGCAACGCGTCCGTGATCAGCCGTGGTTTATCGCGAGGCGACCGGCGCATCTGATTCGTTAGTCACGCGCTCACCTGCTTCCCGCATTGGCGCGAAGAAATTGAAGAGCTCAGGCGTCCATTTCCCGTCGCGCATCTGTGCGCGCGCGTAACTCGTGATCGAGCAGTTCGCGACGTTGTGCTCGCGATCGATCGCAAGAATCTCCTCCTCGTTCAGCATCTCGAGCAGGTAGCGCAAACAAAGCACGACGACGGTGTGACAAACGATCAGAACGCGGCAGCCGCTATATTCGAGGCGCAGGGTGTCGCTCAGGCTCCGCAGCCGCAGGATGACATCGCACCAGCTCTCGCCGCCCGGAGCGCGATGATAAAATTTGCCTAACGACTTCCGAAATGTCGCCTGCTCCGGATGACGGTCGAGGATGCCAGCGCTCGTTAGGGCATCGATGATCCCGAATTCCTTTTCGCGCAGGCGCTCGTCCTCGATGATCGGCACGTCCCACCGCGCGGATTGCGAGAACAACTCTGCCGTGCGGCGAGCGCGCACATACGGTGAACTGAGAATCGCATCTGGCGCGGTGGAATTTTCCTTCATCCAATGTCCAACCGCTTCCGACTGCCGCTCGCCTAACGAGGAAAGCGGGACATCCATGTCGCGGACATCGATCTGGATCTCGTGATGACCGCGCGCCAGCGCCTCACGCCGCGCTACGTTCCCGGCGCTCTCGCCGTGACGAATGATCCAGATGTGCGAAGGCCAGTTCTCCGTTTTCGTCGCGTGCATCGCTACCATTGCTTCGCATTCCGCAGCGCGTGCGGACTCGCGAGTGTCTACTTCGCGTCGAACGCGCCGCGGCCTGCGTTGATGTAGAGCGACGCGCCAAGTTTCGAAATGTCGAGACGTTGGCGCCAGGTGCCGTTCGCAAAGTCGCGTGAAGCTTCGATCGGCTGATGTTCAACCTTTGGTTGCGGTGCGCCGCTGCCGGTCATCGCTTCCGAAACAACGCGGCCATCGAGCGGCTGTGGTGCCGTAAGGCCGAGGATGTTCATGATTGTGGCCGCCACGTCGACGTTCGACGTCGGCAGTTCGTCCTGGATACCGTGTCGG
Source organism: Chthoniobacterales bacterium (assembly GCA_045809985.1). GTDB lineage: Bacteria > Verrucomicrobiota > Verrucomicrobiia > Chthoniobacterales > UBA10450 > JACCTI01. Next base: position 7,062 of record JBJMWV010000396.1, read on the forward strand.
AAATCGGGGCCGGTCGCGACGAATGTATTGTGCAGATCGAACGGACTAAACGTCCCGTGCGTCGCTTTGTTCGGATCCGTCCCGGCGTTGGCGTCGATCATCCCACGCGTTCCGCTGCTGTTCGCGTGATCGCTCCAGCGGAACGACATCAACACGTCCGGACCCGGATCGACATCTACGTGCACGAGCGACATTGGGAACGTGCCCGGCGTCGGCTCACGCGTGAGGATGACGCTCGCGAAGTCTGTTTGCTGCAAGACCTCGACGACACGCGCCGCGGTCGGACCATCGTGTTCGCCGACGTAGAACAAACCCATCCCGCCGTTGCCCGCGACGCGCACTTCTGCGCGAGCGAGTGTCGAGTCCTTCTCGTCGGCGATTTTCAAGCCCTTCTTCTGCAGCAACTCGGCGACGTCGATCCGCCGCTCGATCGTGGAAAAGCCGTGGTCGGACGCGACGATCACGTCCGTTTTGTCGAGCACTCCTTTCGAATCCAACGCGCGCAGGACGCGGCCGAGATTGTCATCGGCCGATTTGATTCCGCCTAACGAGTCCTTGCTGCCGGGCGAACTCGCGTGCTGCGATTTATCCGGATCGCTCATCCACA
>JBJMWV010000397.1:0-7557 GCA_045809985.1 Chthoniobacterales bacterium
GCCCGCGACGCTCGAGCGGGTCGAGAACAATCCTGACGATCCGTTCCGCGCCTGTATTCCGCGCTACGATTTCGTCTTCACCTACGGCGGCGGTCCGCCGGTGGTGCGCGGCTATGAGTCGTTAGGAGCGCAGCTTTGCGTCCCGATTTACAACGGACTCGATCCCGAGACGCATCATCCTGTTCCGCCGAACCCGAACTTCGAAGCCGACCTGGGTTTCCTTGGCCATCGCCTTCCCGACCGCGAAGCACGTGTCGAAGATTTTTTCCTGAATGCAGCCGAGCAGTTGCCCAACGAGAAGTTTCTTCTCGGCGGAATCGGCTGGGACTCGCGTCCGCTGCCTGCGAACGTCCGCAATCTCGGCCACGTCTACACCGCGGATCACAATGCGTTTAACTGCACGCCGCGAATGGTGCTGAACATCTCGCGCGCGAGTATGGCGCGTTACGGCTTCTCGCCCGCGACGCGCGTTTTCGAAGCGGCCGGTGCGGGCGCATGCCTTATCACCGACTATTGGGAAGGCATCGATTTCTTCTTCGAACCGGAGGAAGAAATCCTGGCGGCGCGTAATGGCAGCGAAGTCGCCGCGCACGTGCAGAGCATCGATCCAGCGCGCGCGCGCAAGATCGGCGACGCAGCCTACAAGCGCGCTCTCGCGCAACACAGCTATGCGCATCGCGCGGCGGAATTCGATCAAATCCTCGAGGGCGTCTACGCGAAATGAAGATCGTTATCCTCGGGCTCTCGATCACATCGTCGTGGGGTAATGGCCACGCTACGACGTATCGCGGTTTGGTGCGCGAACTCACCGCCTCCGGTCACGACATCGTCTTCCTGGAGCGTGATCAGCCGTGGTATGCGGAAAACCGCGACCTGCCTGAGCCGCCGTTCGGCGACACACATCTTTACCGCAGTGTCGCAGAGCTGAAGCATAAGTTCGCCGCAGACATCCGCGAAGCGGATTGCGTGATCGTCGGCTCGTACGTGCCGGACGGAATCACAGTCGGTGAGTGGGTCACAAACATCGCCGAAGGTGTGACTGCGTTCTACGACATCGATACTCCCATCACGCTCGCCAAGCTCGTTGACGGCACCTGCGATTATCTTTCGCCCGAGCTGATCGCCCGCTACTCGCTCTATCTTTCATTTACTGGCGGACCAACGCTGCGCCGCATCGAGCGCGAGTATGGCTCGCCCATGGCGCGCGCGCTCTATTGCTCGGTCGATCCCGAGCTCTACTTCCCGGAGAAGAAAACGCCTAACAAGTGGAAGCTCGGCTATCTCGGCACCTACAGCGACGATCGGCAGCCGACGGTAGACGCATTCCTGATGAAACCGGCACAGAAATTGCCTAACGAGCACTTCGTCGTCGCCGGCCCGATGTATCCCGAGACGATCCGCTGGCCGAAGAACGTCGAGCGGATTGTCCATCTCGAGCCGAAGTTCCATCGCGCGTTCTACAACGCGCAGAGCTTCACCTTGAACGTGACTCGCGCCGACATGATCCGCGCCGGCTACTCGCCGAGCGTGCGGCTGTTCGAGGCTGCGGCCTGCGGAACGCCGATCATCAGTGATGCGTGGGCGGGGCTGAGCGAGCTCTTCACGCCCGACGAAGAAATCCTGATCGCGCGGACGACCGAAGATGTGCTGGAGATTTTGCGTGACCTTCCCGAAGGTGAACGACGCGCGATCGGAGCGCGTGCCCGCGAGCGAGTGCTGGCGGGGCACACTGCCGCACATCGGGCAGCTGAATTGGAAACGTATATTGATGAGTGCCGCTCGCCGAAAGCGGAGGCTGTTTGCCTAACGAAAGACTAACGAATGAAAGACAAGATCCGCGTCGGAATCATTGGAGTGGGGAACTGCGCGTCGTCGCTCGTGCAGGGGATCGAGTTCTATCGCAACGCGAGCGAAGACGAGTTCGTGCCGGGCCTGATGCACGTCGATCTCGGCGGCTATCATGTGCGCGATATCGAATTCAGCGCCGCCTTCGACATCGCATCGACGAAGGTCGGGCGTGATCTCGGAGAAGCGATCTACGCCGAGCCGAATAACACGATCAAGTTCGCGGATGTGCCATCGCTCGGCGTGAAAGTGCACCGTGGCATGACGCACGATGGCCTCGGCAAATACTTGAAGAAGGTGATCAAGAAGTCGCCGGCTTCGACTGATGACATCGTCGGCATTCTGAAGAAGACGCGCACGGATGTTGTCATTTCATATCTGCCGGTCGGCTCCGAGATGGCGACGAAGTGGTATGTCGAGCAGATCCTCGATGCCGGCTGCGCGTTCATCAATTGCGTGCCGGTCTTCATCGCATCGCAGCCCTACTGGCAGCGCCGATTCGAGGAGCGGAAGCTCCCGATCATCGGCGACGACATCAAGTCGCAGGTGGGCGCGACGATTGCGCATCGAGTGCTGACGAACCTTTTCCGCGACCGCGGCGTGCGTCTCGATCGGACGTACCAGCTGAACTTCGGCGGCAACACCGATTTCCTGAACATGCTTGAGCGTGATCGACTCGAGTCGAAGAAGATCTCGAAGACGCAGGCGGTGACGAGTCAGCTCGGCCATGCGCTTCCCGCGAAAGATGTGCACGTCGGCCCGAGCGATTACGTCCCTTGGCTGAGCGATCGGAAATGGTGCTACATCCGCATGGAAGGCACGACGTTCGGCAACGTGCCGCTCAACTGCGAGATGAAGCTGGAAGTCTGGGACTCGCCGAACTCCGCGGGCGTCGTCATCGATGCGATCCGCTGCGCGAAGCTTGCGCTCGACCGCGGTCTCTCCGGCGCGCTGGTTGCGCCGTCGAGCTACTTCATGAAGTCACCGCCGCAGCAATTCACGGACGACGAAGCGCACACGAAAACGGAAGAGTTCATTCGCGGCGACGACGAGGTCGTTCTGCCGGGACCGCTGAAGCCGAATCGCAAAACAACGAAGTCGAAGAAACGTCGCGAAGCGTAAACGATGAAGCTCGTCTTCTTTGGCCTGACGATCAGTTCGTCGTGGGGCAATGGACACGCGACTTTGTTGCGTGCGTTGTTCCGGCAGCTCATCGGGCGCGGCCATGAAGTCGTTTTCTTCGAGCGCGACGTGCCGTATTACGCCGCGCATCGCGACCTGCACGAACTCCCCGGCGGAAAGCTGATTCTTTACCATGATTGGGACGACATTGTTTCGCGCGCACGGCTCGAGTTGAGCGATGCGGATGCCGCGATCGTCACCTCGTATTGTCCGGACGGAATTGCGGCTAGCGAGCTGGTCTGGTCGTCATCCGCGCTGCGCGTCTTCTATGACATGGATACGCCGGTGACGTTGTTCCGTCTCCGCGCCGGCGAATCGCTCTCCTATGTCGATCAACGCGGCCTCGGAGAATACGACCTGGTGCTCAGCTTCACCGGCGGTGGCGCGCTGACTGCGCTGGAAGAGGAACTCGGGGCGCGAAAGGTTGCGCCGCTCTACGGCAGCGTTGATCCAGATCTCTATCAACGCTTCACGCCTAACGAGTACTATCGTTCCGCGTTTTCCTACCTCGGTACTTACGCCACCGATCGCCAGGTAGCGCTCGAACGTTTATTCATCGAACCGGCACGACACACCCCTAACGAGCGGTTCCTCATCGGCGGCGCGCAGTATCCGGATCAGTTCCCCTGGTCATCGAACATCTATTTCGTCCAGCATCTCCCGCCTGCCGAACATCCGGCATTCTTCTCGTCGTCGCGTTTGACGCTGAATGTGACGCGCGAAACGATGACCGCGATGGGTTGGTGCCCGTCGGGTCGCTTGTTCGAAGCGTCAGCGTGCGGCTGCCCGATCGTGAGCGACACGTGGGCTGGACTCGATGAGTTCTTCACACCCGGCGAAGAAATTCTGATCGCCGCAACGACTGACGACGTGTTGAACGCGCTCTTGTTAGGCGACGACGAACTGGCGAAGATCGCCGCCGCCGCGCGTGAGCGAACGTTGTCTGATCACTCATCAGCAAAGCGCGCGCAGGACCTTGAGGAGTTGCTCGTTAGCGCGCGCGAATCCGTACCCGTCGCATGCTAGGCATCATCCCAGCGGCGGGCGCAGGCACACGCATTCAGCCGCTCGCTTTCTCGAAGGAGTTGCTGCCGGTTGGCGGCCGATTGGATGGCACGATCGAGCGACCGCGCGCGGTCAGCGAGTATCTGATTGAGCGTATGACGATCGCGGGCGCGGACAAAATCTGCTTCGTCATCTCCGCGGGAAAGTCGGACATCCTCGAGTATTACGGCGGCGGAACAGTGAATTCCGCGGAGTTCATTTTCGTGGTGCAGCCGCAACCCGCCGGACTGTGCGATGCCATCTTTCACGCAGCGCCGGTGGTCACGCCTAACGAGTCAGTCGCGATCGGTTTGCCGGACACAATCTGGTTTCCGGAGAACGGACTGACTGCACTGCCGGACGACGAGCTTTCCTTCCTGCTCTTTCCGGTCGAGCAGCCTCAGTTCTTCGATGCCGTTGTCACGGACGGCGATCGCGTGATCGAGATTCAGGTGAAGCAGGAGAACGCGCGATCCAATTGGGTTTGGGGTGCATTTAAAATGCCGGGCCACGTCTTTCACGAACTGCATCGCCTCTGGCTGGAGCGCCAGCGGAGCGATGAATACTTCGGCACGCTGGTGAATGCCTTTATCGCGAAGGGCGGCCGCGCGTCAGGGATTCGCGCCGGCGAATCGTATGTCGATGTCGGAACGCTCGATGGTTATCGCTCGGCGATCCGGCTGTTGAATGAGCGGCGGGAGGCAATGGCGTGATTGCGGACGAAATTCAAACGCGTGTGCAGGAACTTGGTTCGTGGTTTCAGAACCTGAACCTCAAAGGCGTGCAGACCGCGCCAAATCATTTCCTCGGCGACTATCCGTCCGTGAAGTTCGCCGGCTTCGCCCATGCTTTGCCTAGCGACTTGTCCGGCAAGAGCGTGCTCGATATCGGCTGCAACGCCGGCTTCTACTCGCTCGAGATGAAACGCCGCGGCGCCGCGCGCGTGCTCGGGGTCGACTTCGACGAACGGTATCTCGCGCAGGCGCGTTTCGCGGCCGAAGTGGAAGGGGTCGAGATCGAATTTCGCCAGCTCTCGGTCTACGACGTCGGCTCGTTAGGCGAAAAGTTCGACCTCGTGATTTTCATGGGCGTGCTCTACCACCTGCGCCATCCGCTACTCGCGCTGGACCTCATTCGCGAACATGTGGCGAAGGATTTGATGCTCTTCCAGACAATGCAGCGCGGGAGCAACGACGCGATGCAGGTGGAGGAGAATTACGACTTCTGGGAGACGGAGATGTTCGCGCAGCCGGACTATCCGATGATGTATTTTATCGAGCACAAGTACGCCGGCGACCCGACGAACTGGTGGATTCCGAATCGCGCCTGCAGCGAAGCGATGTTGCGCAGCGCCGGCTTCGAGATCATCGCGCATCCGGAGGACGAAGTGTTCGTTTGTCGCGTGAAGAGCAATTTGCCCGATAGCGATGTCACGCGCGCGACGCAGCAGGCGAAGGAATCTCTGCGCGTTCAGCCGGCGTAACGGAGGAGCATATGGTCGACTCCGTCATGCTCTGGAACGAGCCGAACAACAAGTCGCATTGGGACCTCGAGCTCGACCCTGACTGGAGCAAATTCGCCGAGATGGTGAAGGTCGCGGCGGCTGCAATCCGCGAGGCCGATCCAAACCTCTTACGCGTGCTCGGCGGCATGTCACCGATCGACCCCGGGTGGGTCAAACGGATGGATGACTATGGCGTGCTTGAACAACTCGACGCCATCGCGGTGCACGGCTTTCCGCTCGATTGGAACAACTGGATGATCGACGAATGGCCCAATCGTTTGCGCGAAATCCAAACGGTCACTGATCTGCCGGTCTGGGTTTCAGAAGTCGGCATCTCGACCTTTGGCGCGGAGGAAGTGCAGGAGTTTGGATTGCGCCGCACCGCGGAACTACTCATAGGTCGTGCACCGCGGATTCACTGGTATTCGCTCTACGATCTGCCCGCAGCGTGGCCGGCGACGACGCGCCATCGCGAAGCGGAAGGATCATCGTATTACCGGCACTTTCACATGGGCCTGCTGCGCGAAGACGGCACTCCGAAACGCGCGTTGCAGCACTTCAGCGAATTCACGCCGGACATGGGAATCTGCCAGTGGTTTCACTTCGAGGATCATCGACTCGATGATGCGGTGCGCTGGTTCCGTGAACTAGGCGTGAAGTACATCCGCACAGGCTTGAGTTGGGCCGACAGTTTTCGTCCGAACGCAGATGCGTGGTTCGACCGACAGATGGCGGCGCTCGAGGAGTTCGATGTCACCGTCACTTACTGCTTCACGCCCGAGCATCGCGGGATTGCGCAGCATCACACCAGTCCGCCGCTGGTGAATGAAGAGTTCGCGGAGTTTTGCACGCGCATGACTCGTCGTTACGCGCCTAACGAGTCTGCTGTGCTCGGCAGATGAGCGAACAGGCGGTCACGAACTTCCTCTTTATCCGTCACGGCCGGCATGACTACCTCGGCCGCGCGATCGCCGGCCGGAAGGCTGGCGTGCATTTGAACGATGCCGGCCGCCTACAAGCAGAGCATCTCGCCGAGAAACTGTCGCTGCTTCCCATCGATGCGGTCTACAGCGGCCCGCTGGAGAGAGTACGAGAAACAGCGGAACCGATCGCGCGCCAATTCAAGTTGCCGCTAGAGATCGCGGACGAATTCACCGAGATCGGCGTAGGCGAATGGGAAGACCGCGCTTTCGATGAGCTGTCACAGCAGCCGCTCTGGAAACAGATCAACACATTCCGCAGCAGTACCGCCTTTCCTAATGGCGAGCTGATGCTCGAAGTGCAGGTGCGCGCGATTCGCAAACTGAACGAACTCCGCGGACGACATCGCTTTGTCGTCGTGGTCACACATGGTGACGTTGTCCGCGCGGTGATGGCGCATTTTCTTGGCATGCACCTCGACCTCTTTCTTCGCTTCGAGGTTGATCCGGCATCGCTGAGCTTGCTCGAGTACGGCGAAGACTTCGCCATCGTGCGAATGCTGAACGCGCCCTCCACCGGTTCACCGCTCGAGCTGCCAGGCGCGCGACATCAATGATCAGCTTGCGCTGATTCGCCGCTCGTTTTCCTCTAACGCATCGAGGACGCGCTCCGGCGCAACGTCCTGTTGCAGCTCCGGCAGCTCCGGGTTGCGCGACTCCTCGATATCGAGCTTCTCGGCGATCGCCTTGACCAATGTGATCAGGCGCGTGACCTCGTGTTCGGCGAGAAGGCTGACCTGCAGGTCCAGGTTGGCGCGTTTGTCCGCCTGCTCAGCCATTCGGTTCTGCGAGATGAGGACGAAGGTCGAGAGGAAGATCGCCTCGACCGATGCGAACATAGCGAGCACGACAAAGGTGGGATCGAATTTCGGCAGCGGCACGCCGGGAAGATTTGCCACGATCCAAACCGCGAAGAGGACGAGGTGGATGTAAACGAAGCGCATGCTGCCGGTGAAACGCGTGACCGCGTCGGCGATGCGGAGCTGAGGTGATTTGCGTCGA
>JBJMWV010000398.1:0-4306 GCA_045809985.1 Chthoniobacterales bacterium
GGCGTTTACCCGACCAGTTCGCCCGGCGGCTGGCACCTTATCGCGCGCACAAGCCTGCGGTTGTTCGACGTGCAGCAAGATCCACCGGCGTTGTTGCAGGCTGGCGATCGTGTCCGTTTCCGCGCTATCTCGCGCGACGCATGAGCGTGATCGTCACGCGAGCAGGTTTCGTCACGACCGTGCAGGATCTCGGGCGCACAGGATCGCGCGCGAGCGGCGTCTCGTTAGGCGGCGCGCTCGATCAGCACGCATTGTGTGTCGCGAACGTGCTTGTCGGCAATGAACCTGGCGTGGCGGGACTCGAGTTCACCATGGGAACCGCGCGTCTGCAGTTCGAGGATGATCGAGTCGTCGCATGGTGCGGCGGGTCGTTTGATGTGCAGATCGGCGAAGCGGAAATTGCGCGCGGGCGTGCTGCTGTCATTCGAGGCGGGGAAGAGGTTTCGATTACGGCGAAGACTGGCCGGGCATGGCTCGCCATCTCTGGTGGAATCGACGTGCCGGTTGTTCTCGGAAGCAGAGCAACTGATTTGCGCAGTGGCTTCGGCGGAGTGGCAGGTCGCGCCCTGCGCGACGGCGATCGTCTCGATGTCGCTTCGCTCAGCGCGCGCAGCAATTCCTTGCTGGTGCAACTCGAGAAAACGCGCGTGAGCTCGATCTTTGCGCCTAACGAGTGGTCGAATCCCGCACGAGGTCATCCGTTTTTGCGAATTGTCTCAGGCGCCGATAGCGACCGCTTTCATGAGAGCACGCTTGAGACACTGGTCGTTACGCCATTCATGGTGACGCCGGATTCCGATCGCATGGGCGTGCGGCTTGAAGGGCCAGAGCTCAGGCGGTCGCGCGAGAGCGACTTACTTTCCGAAGCGGTCGCGCCGGGCACGATTCAGGTTCCGCCGAGCGGCCAGCCGATCATCCTGCTTGGAGATTGCCAAACGATCGGCGGCTACCCGAAGATCGCGCACGTGATCACGGTCGATCTCGGCGCCGCGGCGCAGTTGCAGGCCGGCGACACGGTGCGCTTCGTCGAAATTTCGTTAAGGGATGCACAGCGGCTCTTGCGCGAACGTGAGCGCGACCTCGCCATGTTTCGCACCGGCTTGGAATTGAGCATGCGATGGAGCTGAGCGTCGATCTGAACTCCGACCTCGGCGAAGGTGCTGGGCACGACGACGAGCTGCTCCAGCTGGTCAGCTCCGCGAACATCGCGTGTGGTCTGCATGCCGGGAACGCGAGCATGATGCGTGACTCCATGCTCGCGGCGAAGTCTCACCGCGTCGCGATCGGCGCGCATCCAAGCTTCGACGACCGCGCGAATTTCGGCCGCACAGAGGTTGCATTGCCGCCGCACGAAATCTTCACCGTCGTGTTGTATCAACTCGGTGCGTTTCGCGCGCTGGCGCACTCGTTAGGCGCAACGGTGCGGCACGTGAAACCGCACGGCGCGCTCTACAACATGGCGGCGAAAAGCGAAGAGATGGCCGACGCCATTGTCCGCGCCATGAAAGCAGTCGATCCGCATCTGATCCTCTTTGCGCCCGCCCACAGCGCACTGTCCCGGGCTGCGATCGCGAGTGAAGTGTACGTCGCGCGCGAGGTTTTTGCCGATCGCAATTACATGCCGGATGGATCGCTCGTTCCGCGGACTCAGCCGAATGCCTTGCTGCACGATCCGCTCGTCGCAGCGAACCGGGTCTTCAGCATGTTGCGCGAGAATAAGGTCCCGGCGATCGACGGCAGCGAGGTGCATGTGGAAGCGGATACGATCTGCGTGCATGGCGACACGCCCGGCGCAGTCGCGTTCGCGCGCGAGCTGCGCCTCGCACTGCATCAGATGGGGATCGTCGTCGCCGCGGCCGGAACGTGAGCGCAACCGCAGCTGGCGAAGTGCAGAGCGATCGAGGCCAACTGGCGCACTCGTTAGGCCAACTCGACGCGACCATGATCGTGATCGGGTCGATGATCGGCTCGGGCATCTTTCTCACCTCGGCTGAATCCGCGCGGCTGATCGCCGCACCTGGCTGGCTGCTGATGGCGTGGGCGCTTGCGGGCCTGCTAACGATCACCGGTGCGCTCTGCTGCGCGGAGCTAGCCGCGATGTTACCGAAGGCAGGCGGCCAATATGTTTTCCTGCGCGAAGCCTACAGCCCGCTTTTCGGATTCCTTTTTGGCTGGGCGATCTTTCTCGTGATTCAGACGGGCACGATCGCAGCCGTCGCGGTGGCGTTCGCAAGATTCATGGGGGTGCTCGTTCCGCAGATCTCGGGCGGGAATTATCTGATCGCGCCGATCCATCTCGGCGGCGGATACGCGATTAGTCTTTCAACCGAGCAACTCGTCGCGGTCGCGATGATTCTTCTCCTCACCTGGACGAACACGCGCGGGCTCGAACTTGGGAAGCTCGTGCAGAACAGCTTTACCTTCGCGAAAACGGCCGCGCTGATCGCGTTGATCGTGATCGGGATCGCCTTCGGCTGGAATGCAACTTCTGCCGCCCGCAGTGCATCCTGGTGGAATCCGACGGCGAATGGCTGGCTTCCGCAAGTCGCGCAGCCGGGTCTCGCCGCAGTCGGTTCGTTCGCGCTCTTGATGCTGTTAGGCAAAGCGATGGTGGGTCCGCTCTTCGCGCAGTCCGCTTGGAACAACGTGACCTTCACCGCCGGCGAAGTGCGCGATCCGGGTCGCACTTTGCCCCGCGCCTTGCTCATCGGCTGCGGTGTAGTCGTTAGTCTCTACCTGCTTGCGAATCTTGCCTACATTGCGACGCTCTCGTTAGGCCAAATCCAAAACGCGCCGCAGAATCGTGTCGCTGTCGCGGCGATGAGCGCCGTGCTCGGTCCCATCGGCACGATCCTGATGGCGATCGCGATCATGATCTCCACGTTCGGTTGCAACAACGGACTCATCCTCGCGGGAGCGCGTGTTTACTACGCAATGGCGCGTGACGGTCTCTTCTTTCGCAACGTCGCAAAGCTGAACGAACGCAAAGCACCGGCGATGGCGTTAGTCGCGCAAGGAGTCTGGACTGCCTTCCTGACTTTGCCGCGCACGATCAACACAGATCGCGCGACCGGCGCAGTGACTTACGGCAACGTCTACACGCAATTGCTCGAGTACATCGTCGCGGTCGATCTCGTCTTTTACATTCTGATGGTCGGCGCGGTCGTTGTGCTGCGGCGCAAACTCCCGACTACGCCACGGCCTTACCGCACCTGGGGTTACCCGATTGTTCCCGCCATTTACCTCGCGATTGCTGGCCTGCTCATCGTCGATCTTGTTTATCTCGCGCCTTCAACTTCGGGCATCGGCTTTCTCCTCGTGCTCACCGGGGTGCCGGTTTACTTCATGTGGCGGAGACGCGCTGGCTCGCCTGAGGCGAGCTTGCAGTAGGCGCAAGGGGACAGCGTGCGTGCAAGCGCGTCGATCGCGCTCGCCGTCTCACGCTCAAGCCGCGAGGATTGCTCTTGTTCCGCCAGTGCGACTCGTTAGGCTCGCGCCATGAATAGAACTACCCTCCTCATCCTTGCCGCGCTCAGCCTGCCGGCGATCGCGTTTGCCCAGACAGCAGTAAATTCCGAGAGCGAGAAAGCCGCCACCAAAGCGGAGCAGGACTTCAGCGCCGCACTGCTCAAAGGTGATAGCGCTACGATCGACTCCATGCTCGCCGAGAACGCCTACACCGTTACACCCGACGGTAAGACTGCGACGAAGTCGCAGTTCATTGCCGACCTGAAAGCGGGCGATCTGAAATTCACGCAAAATCAGCTCAGTGACATGAAGGTCCAGGTGGCGACCGCGGACACAGCCGTCGTAACTTATCGCAGCAGTGATAAGGGCACCTACAAAGGAAACGACATCAGCGGCGAATACCGCTGGACCGATGTGCTGGTGAAGAATGGTGGTAAGTGGCAGTTCATTGTCGGGCAGGGGACAGCTATCGCGAGCGACGATAAGAAGTAGGTGCCGCTAGCTGCTGGAACAACGTGCTTGCTTCGAACCGTGCGACTTGAGCGATGCGAGTTGGAAGCAACCGTTGCCTTGTGTTGCCTTCCTCCATGAACAGGCGGCGCGTCTTTGCTTGTAAGCGGTCTGTCTCAGAGGCGATCCGGATGAAGATAACTGCGGCCCAATGCGTGATCTTACTCCTCGCCTGCGTGATCAACGTCAGTTGTTACAAGGGAGTTACTGGGAGTGAGACGCCGCCGTTTCGTATCATCGCCACCGACGTGGGCTTCGAGGCGCCTAAGAGTGTTCCCTCCGGTTTGCGCCATATTATGTATGAAAACCACGGGTCGCAGATTCACGA
>JBJMWV010000399.1:0-4073 GCA_045809985.1 Chthoniobacterales bacterium
CGGACGCGCCGTGCTGCTCGAGCACTTCATAGCCGGCCTGCTCGAGCAATGCGCGTAGCGATTTGAAGGTAAACAAGCGACGGTGGCCTAAGCCAAGAATGCCCTTTTTGCTGTAGTTGAATTGGCCAAGCGCGAGCATCACGCGGGTGACGAAGAAGGCCACATTCGCAGACGTGATAATGACCTCCGGCTGACGGCCGTTCATCTTCCGGCGCAGTTCGTCCATGAACCGTTCCGGATCGTGCAGATGCTCGATCAAGTCCATGAGGAGAATGTAGTCGTAGGCGCCGACGGTTTGCGGCATCGGTGTGGGTACTGTCGGAGATGATGCTTCCGAGATGTCATTCACGATAAAGTCTACTGCGGTGACACGACAGAACCGGTCGACCAAGGCAGCAGCGACATTGCTGTGACCGATGCCGAGTTGGAGCACGTCGCGGTCAGGGGAGCACGCGTTCGCGGCAAAGGATTGCGAAGACGGAAAGTCTAGTTTCTCGCTGTGCGGTAGCTCGCCAGGGCTCACGTCGAATTTGCGGTCATAGAACAGGTGGATGCCGCAGAGGCGCGCTTTCACAGTGGCCTTGCAGACGTCACACGCGTACTTCATTCCGTTGACGTGACAGATCTCGTCGCCGTAGAACGTGGGAATGGGCAGCTCCGCGATGCGCAGCTTTTTGAGGACAAACTGAATGATGATCTCAGTATCGAAATGAAAATCGTTGGTGTTCTTCTCGAATGGTACCTGCGCTAGCGCGGCAGTGGCGTAGAGGCGATAGCCGGTGTGGAACTCGGATAGGTGCGTTCCTAGGATGCGATTCTGAAATTGCGTCAGAAGCTGGTTTCCCAGCCATTTGTAAGCAGGCATGCCCCCGGCCCGCGCGGCCGCCTTGTCGATCATGCGGGAACCGAAGACTGCATCCGCATCGCCTTGTACGAGGGGAGCGAGTAGTGCGGGCAATTTCTCCGGCGCGTACTGCCCATCGCCGTGGACGAGCGCAACGATGTCGAAACCATTATCCATCGCGTAGCGGTAGCCGAGCTTTTGGTTCCCGCCGTAACCCTGATTTCGTGGAGTGCGGAGGATGGTGATCTTGAACGCGGAGCTTTGCTGCTGGAAACGTAGGCTGTGCGCGAAGGTCTGGTCTTTCGACGAATCGTCGATGATCAGCACCTCGACGCCCGGCTGGTGGAGACTGGCCGGAATGCGGCTGAGGACTTTCTCAATCGTCGTCTCCGCGTTGTACGCGACGACGAAAATCAGGACGCGTTTGCCGTCTAAGTTCTGCGGCTCCCCCGCCGCGAGCTCCAGCTCAACGTGACGCATGCCTCCGGGAAAGCGAGAACCGCGCCACTCGAAAAATCACGATTTGGAAGTGTCGCGCCGATGCAGCAGCACCGCATGGCGAGGCAAAGTAGCGAGCGGGACGACGGCGAAGTTGTTGCGGAGATATGCGCAGAGGATCGGATTGGTGTTACGGAAACGAAGTTCGTCGCGACCGTCGAGTGCGGAGTCCCCGACCAAAGCCCACTGTACGTCCGCGGCCTGCAGTTCACTTACCAGGCTTTGATCGGCCTCGGGAGTGGCGGGAAAGACGAAGTAGATCTGTTTCGTCGGAGAACGCCGGCCGACAAATGGATACAGACCCGGCGTGTGTGGCGCGAAGAAGATCGCCTCGTTCGGTCTAGCGAGGCCGTCGGCGACATAATGTGCGCTCGCCAGGAGACGCGCCTGATAATCACTGACTACTATCTTCCGATCGTTGACTTTGACAGTATGAAGTGACTTATCAGGCGCGAGGTACTCAAACGCCATTCCAGTCTGACTCACTTGCGCGCAGAGACTGGTTATCGTCAGCGCAGGTATAACCGCCCAGGCGACCCAGCGGGCGGAATTTGCAAAGGTGAAGAGAAGAGCAATCGCGCCGACCAGCATCGGCGGCACACCATGCGAAAGATGAACGATATCCGCCCTAGAGAAGACGTAGTGCGCGTACGGGATCGCGACGCAAAAAGCAGCGAGTAGGAGCAGATGAGCGGGCGCGCTCCTGCGGCGAAGGTGCCAAAGTCGAAAGGCGACCGGAAAAACGAGGACGATGAAGGCAATGAAAAATAGCCCTTCGGCGATTCCAGCTGCTCGCATGTAAACCGGCGCGTCAGTTGCCACGAGCCACGGCCACGGGACGGGTCGCGTCAGGTTCGTCGTTCCTTTCGCGAGCGTGGACTGCACATAGGGCAAGTAGGCGCGGAAGAAGCGCGGAACGAAAGCGAACATGAGCAATTGCGGGAGGTAACCGACGAAGATGCCGGAACCCCATGTTACGCAGCGCCGGATCCATTCGCGAAACCCAGACGCCCACGCGCTGTAGGTGATCAGAAGCCCAAAAGCGACTACGTGATAAAGCCCGTGATTCCTCCCGAAGAACGCGCATATCCCGCCGAAAACACCTAACGCGAAGTGTCGCCGCAACGAAGGACGCTCGAGCAGGAGGACCCCAGCGTACACCGCCATAAGAGCAATGCTTTGCTCAAAGGCTTTGTAGCGCGGCTGCATCCACAGCGAGAGCAGTAGCGCGACCGCACCGAGGAAGAACCAGTTGCGCGAAACCCGCCGCACCGCGAGCAAACCCGCGATCACACCGAGGCACCCGAAGAACACGCAGGAGAGCCGAAGCGGGACCATCCCGTGACCAACGATGAACGACCAGGCTGCGGTCCACACATAGCGGCCTGGATCGTACGCTTCGAAGTCGCGCATCGGCACTTCGCCGCGCAGCAGCGCTTCGGTGCCATACCAGAGATATCCCTCGTCAGCGAGGTTGAACCCGACATTGCCGTCGAGCAAAAACCAGCCAATCGCGATCGCGCAGGTGATCGCGACCAGCCCGATCACATAGCCATACTTCTGCAGCAGTTCGCGACACCTCACCGGCTGCAGGGCTAGCAGCCGTGGTGCCAGTCGCGCGGCGGAATGGGCCGCGCATGACAGCTGAACTTAGTGGCCGTTTAACCCGGGCTGCGTTTTCCCGAGCACAGCGTTCGCAGTCGAGAGGAGCTGGCGGTCTTCGTTGTCGCTCAAGCCGGTGAGCGCGGTGCGCATGCGCCGGAAAGATTGGGTCAGGAACAATTCCGCTGCCTGGCGATTCGCGGGCGGCGTGTTGCCATTGTTGCTCGCGGCCTGGAGCTCAGAATCGAGGCGGCTGTGCGTGCAAGCGGAGGCAAACATCTCCATCGCAACCTGCGCGATCCGCTCCTGCACGAGCTGCATATCGAGCACCGGCTCGCGGTATTGGATGAGCGCTTTGTTGACCGCGAAGTTGAAGCGCCAGATCAAGCGACCGAGCTGACCGGCATAGCCGCGCAAGGCCGGACTCTGCACCGGCACGACCGGCACCTTGACTGCGGAGTTGAGGCGATTGATTCCCGCGGTCAACGCTTTGCCTAAACCGCGCGTTGGCTTCAGCATCGTGTCGTAGAGCTCCTTGAACTCCATGCCCGGCCCGCGCATGCCGACCAGCGCGATGAACGACGTCAGCACTTCATTACTTCCCTCGCCGATCTGGTTAATGCGCGCATCGCGCAGGATGCGGCCCATTGGCGAGTCGTTGAAGTAGGCCGCGCCGCCTTGGATCTGGAAGGTGTCGTTGACCGCATCCCATAGCCGCTCGGTCGTGAAAACCTTCAGCATCGCCGTCTCGATCATGAAATCTTCGAGGCCGCGATCGATGAGCGACGCCGTGACCTGCGTCATTGCTTCCATCGCGTAAATGTCGGCGGCCATGCGCCCGATCTTTTTCTTCACGAGATCGAAGTCGCCGAGTGTCTTATTGAACTGCTTGCGCGTATTCGCGTGCTCAACCGCGAGTCGCAGACACGTCTTCGCCGCGCCAGTGCAGCAGGCGCCGAACGTCGTGCGACCGAAATCGAGAACCGTGAGCGCGACGCGCAGACCTTTCCCGAGCTTGCCGAGGATGTTCTCCTTCGGGACGCGCACATTGCGCAGCGCGAAGCGGCCCGTCGCGGTTCCCTTGATGCCGAGCTTCGGCATGCGCGCTTCGATCATCTCGAAGCCTTCC
>JBJMWV010000400.1:0-7267 GCA_045809985.1 Chthoniobacterales bacterium
AAGACCTTTGCCATTCTCGCGGGCAAACCGGTCATCGCACACACGATTGCCGCCTTCGAAGCAGCTGAATCCGTGACCGAAATCATTATCGTCGGTCGCGAAGAACGACTGAAGGATCTCGATGAGATCGCGGAGATCGAACGGTCTGCGAAAGTGCGCGCAGCGGTCGCAGGCGGATCACGGCGGCAGGATTCAGTCGCGAACGGGCTCAAGTTTCTCGGCAAAGCAGCGCGCTTTGTCGCGGTGCAGGATGCGGCCCGACCACTCGTTAGGCCACAACAGATCGAGCGCGTCTTCGATGCGGTACAGCGACAGGGCGCGGCCTCACTCGCCGCTCCTGTCCGCGATACTTTGAAACGCGCCGATGCCGATCATTTCGTGACCGGTGGAATCGAACGCGAGGATCTCTTCGCGATGGAAACGCCGCAGATTTTCGCGCGCGATCTCCTGCGCCGGGCCTACGAATTCGTGGAGAAGAACGGGCTCTCGATCACTGATGACGTTTCCGCAGTCGAACAGCTGAAGCACAAGGTGCTGCTCGTGCCTAACGACCTGCCGAACTTCAAGATCACCTATCCGGCCGACCTGGCGCTCGCGGAGTTTGTGCTGCGAGAGCGCGACTCGAAAGCAGCTAACTAGCTCATGAGCTAACGACTAGTTCCTAAGTCGTCTGTCCAGCTTTCTCCTGCCGCCTCGCAGCCGCCCACAACTTGGAACAAGCTTGACCCCGCAGGAGAAGGAGGACTAAGCCTTGGCCACAGCCTTATGAGGGCGACAGCGGGAGAATTTAAGGCTCTACGCATGCAGGCGATATTCATCAGCTATCGGCGCGATGACTCGGAAGGCGAAGCTGGCCGGCTCTTCGACGATCTAGTTGAGCGATTCGGCGAAGACTCCGTCTTCATGGATGTGGCTGCGATCGATCCGGGGCGCGACTTTCGCAAAGCGATCGATGAGAGCGTAGCCACTTGTGGCGTCCTGCTCGCCATTGTCGGCCGAGAGTGGACCGCGGCGACAAATGAAGCCGGCCAGCGCCGCCTCGATGATCCTTTAGATTTTGTTCGACTCGAAACCGCCTCGGCGTTGAAGCGGGACATCCCTGTAATCCCTGTGCTCGTGCACGGCGCGAAGATGCCGCGCGTCGATCAGTTGCCCGATGACCTGAAGGAGTTCGCCTACCGAAACGGCGTGGAATTGACCCACGCACGTTGGACTTCGGATCTTCAACTGTTGATCAAGGCCCTTCGCGCGCATGTCGACGGACCGAACAAAGCGGGGGCAGGTCGACCGCCCAGCGCCGCTGCTACCGAGGCAAATGTTCCTGCGGTTGCAGTTCCAACCCGATCGCGGCGAAAGAAGATTCTGGTCACAGTCGGCTTGCTGATGGCTGCGGTCGCGCTCGCGGTAGGAGGCCTCATGGCGAAAGCGGCCGGGTCTCGTCGCGCCGAGGAGAAGACCGCTGCGCTACGCGCGGAGCAACGCGCGGTAGCAGAGAAAGCTGAGAAAGAACGGATCGAAGCGCAGAGAATCGCGGATGAAAAAGCGGCCGCAGACAACATGGCAGAGCAGAAGGCTCAGGCGGAGCAAGCGGAAAGGGACCGACTCGAAGCGAAGAGAATCGCAGATGAGAAAATAGCGGCTGAACAGAGGGCGCTCGCAGACAGGACGGAAAGAGAACGGTTAGAAGCCAAGAGAATCGCGGATGCCGCCGAAGCTGCCAAGCAGCAGGAGATTTTGGCGAAAGCCGAGAGGGATCGGCAGGCGAAGATATTAGCGGACGAAGAAGCAGCCAAACAAAGGACGATCGCGGAGAAGGCGATCAAGGACGCAGCCATCAGGGACGCAGCCATCAAGGAGCGACAGCAAAGAATTGCGGACGACAAAGCTGCCGCTGCGAAGAGAGCGGCGGAAGAAAAGAAGCGGGCGGATGACGCTGCGCGAAAACTCGCCGCCGAACAAGCTGAGCGAAAGAGACTGGAGGATCAACAGGCGCGCGATCAAAAAATTGCCGAAGAACAAGCCGCCAAAGACAGGGCCGCTGCTAATGCCACAGCAGTGGCGGCGGGCCTGTTAACGCACTTCCTCGACAGGGGTAATCACCCGCCGGGCGAGGGTCCAACATCGGATGGCGGACCGCGATACGCCAAACGAGTTCCAGGCAAACCCGGATACGTTTACAGCCCTTACGGACAGAACGTCATGATCAATGTGGGAGGCGCGCAGCACGGCGAAATCATGACGGATCCGCAATCGGGCAAGCCGTTCCGCGTCCCGTAAAAGGAACGTTTAGCTCGACGTCAATGCGAGCTGCGCGACGGCATCGACGTCGCTTGTTTTGAAGCGTCTGCCGCGGCGTAGCTTGCCCGCGCTTTCAAGGTCGCTCACACGGATGAGCTTGGCGTTTTTCCAAATCCACGCGTCCGGATTGTACGGGCCGACGCGACGCGGATCGGACCAGGTGTGGATGGAGATCAGCCGATCGGTGATCGCCGCCGCGATGTGCATCGGGCCGCTGTCGACGCTAATCGTGAAGTGAGCCGCTCGGATTAAGCGGATGAGTTCGAGCAACGTTGTATGATTCGTTAGGTCGACGCAGTTGTCGGGTGGATTGGCGATCGCGTGGCCGCGGCCGACAATGACGACGCGGTTCTCGCCAAAGGCGCGACAGAATTCTCTGATGATGTCGACCGAGAGCGATTTCCGGCTGCCGCGCGACCACGGATGCAGCAGGATGAATGGCGGATACTCATCGAAGCGCGGCAAATGATCGCCAGTGGGTAACGGGCAGCGGAGCACATCCGGCATCGGGGCGCCGGTCGCGACGGCGAGCTTCAGATAGCGCTCAATCGAATGCTCGCGCCGGTTCACTTTCGCGACGTGGTGATAGAAGAAGCCTGACCCTTCGCGCGCGTCGCTGAGCCCGTAGACTTCCTTCGCGCCGCTCATCTTCGCGATGAATGCGCTGCGGAGCAGGCCTTGAAAATCGACCGCAACGTCCGGTTTTAGCTCGCGCGTCCTGCGCAGCCACGGGCCCATGCTGCGCGCGGCCCCGATCCCACGGAACTCGCCGCGCGGAAAGATGTGCACGTGATCGACGTCGCGATTCCCGCGCAGAATGGTGGCCCATTCAGGATTGATGACCCAGGTGATCTCGGCGTCCCGATTCGCGTCACGGATCGCGGCCACCGCCGGCAGCGTGTGCACGACATCGCCGAGCGAACTCGGTTTGATGACGAGGATTTTTTTGCGGTGGTTGTTCACTCGTGGGCGGCTCTTCCTGTTCTACGACAGAACGAATTCGAAGAGGTAGATTTTAGCGGCCGAGCTCGAGACGCTCGGCGAGAAGGCGCGGCAAACCGGCGCTGATGATCTTCTTCTGCGCGGTCGCCAAGTCGTATTTGATGCGGCGCTGTTCTACGACTTCGCGATCAGTGTGATAGATGCAGTAGGCCGCGCGCGGGTCACCATCGCGTGGCTGCCCGACACTGCCGGTGTTGATGAAGTACTTCTTCCCCGGCTCAATCATGAGCTGCTCGGTCTTGACCCGCTTTACGCCGCCGTCGCGTACGAACGCGCCCGCGACATGCGTGTGGCCGAAGAAGCAAAGCGTGGTGTGCTGGTAGGTGAAGCTGGCGACCGCGTCGAGATTGTTGAAGACGTAACCCCACTCGTTAGGCGTATCGAGGGTCGCGTGCACGATCGTGAAATCGCGCACTTGCCGGACCATCTTCAGATCGGCCAGCCATTCTTTGTCTTCCTCGGTCACATTGGCGCGGGTCCATTCAATCGCGCGTTCGGCGAGATCGTTGAAGTCGCGCGATGAGAAATTCAGGCAAGCCTGCTCGTCATGATTCCCTTTCACGACCGGACAATCCATGTTGCGCACGATCTCCACGCATTCATGCGGGTTTGCGTTGTAGCCAACGAGATCGCCGAGACACACAAAGTGGGTGCATTCTTTCGCGTGCGCATCTTCGAGGACGGCATTGGTCGCCTCGAGATTGGCGTGCAGATCACTGATGATGGCGAAGCGCATTTCGGATCTAGCGCACGTCGTCGGGGATGCGCTCGGCGGGCGGAATGTTCAGCCGCTCCTCGAGGTATTTCAACCGCTTGATCAAGGTAGGGAATCGCTCGCTTTCACCGCGCTGGTAAATGCGCATGAGCCACTCGTAGGCCTGGCGCTCGCGGCCTTCGCAATACGAGAGTTCATAGGCGGCGAAGCGTTCGACGTAGGCTGCTGCGCCGGGTTTCTCCGCCGCCTTGGCGTAGAACTCGGAGGCGTGGAGATGGTCGTTGTACTTTTGCTGGTAAAGGCGCGCGAGCGCTTCGTAGAGCTTCGGGTTGTCTGGATTATTTCTGATCCCGCGCTCCAAAAAATCGCGGCCGATGTCGACGTATTCGCGGGCTGTTCGATTGCGCAACGCTTCATCGGGTTGTGATCGATCACGCAATGCGGCGGTGCTCGCGTTCCACGCCATGTGCCAAGCGGCCATGTCCCAGAAGAGCGCGGTGTGCGGTTGGAGCGTGGTGGCCTCACGGAAGAGGAGCAGGACGCGCGGCCATTCCGTTCGTTCCCATGCGATATGCGCGCGGATGAAAGCGACGTCAGCCAAGAGTGACCGGAACCCGCTCAACAGTGCGCTGAATCCAAGCTGGCGGACCTGTTCGCCAAAGGTGAGATCAACCGGCACGGCGAGAAGCTGACGCTCCGCGCGCGCGGCGTAGATCGCGTGCTCCGCCGGAACCCGCGCCGCTCCGAAAGCGAGCACTCCTAATGAGACCAGAAGCGCGCGTTTCACAGTTCGCGTTTCGCGAAGATCGCCTGCGCGAGAAGCGTGTAGATCATGATGTAGAACACACCTATTGATACGGCTTCGAGCCAGAGAGAGTTCGGGATCGCTGCGCCCGCGACAACCTGGTCGTTGAAGGTGAAGAGCTGGAGATCGGGAAAGACGAGCGCAACGCACGCGAGGAACGTACGCGCGATCCAGCCGGCGCCCTGCTCCTGCAGCCAAAACTCGCGCGCGGTGCTTTGCAGGTGGCCGATGAAGTAGGCGAAGACCGCGACGACCATGGTGAAGATGGTCGAGGTTGCGAAAGTCGAGATGAACAAGGTCAGCGACGCGAGCACCGCGGCTTTGATGAAGATCGCGATCACCGCGTAGGCCACGTTCATGTTCATGCCGGCATCACGCACGGCGCGGACGGCGTCGGCGCTCTGCCGCGATGCTTCAGCGATTGCGCTTTGTTGTCGCATCCAGAGGAGAGCGAAGAAAAGTGCCGCCATCACAATCGTGCTGATCGCGAGAAGCAGGAGCACGCCGAGGAGTTTTCCAAGCAGGTATTCGAAACGGGGGACAGCCTTGGCGAGGATCGTGTAAACCGTCCGGTCTTCCACGTCCTGCGGAAGCAGGCGCGCGCTCGCAACAATCGCGAGCACAGAAGTGAAGATGCTAATTGCGCCTAACGAGATGTCTTTCAGCACCGGCAGTTCCTGTTGAAAACTGAACCGCGCGACGAAGACGCAGCTGCCGATGAGGACGAGCGCGAAGAGAAGGAGAAAGTAAAAGACCTTGAGGCGCGTGAGCTCGCGCAGCGTGTTTCCAGCGATCGCGCTGATCCGGCCTAACGACTGCTTCACTTCCGCGTCGCCTCGAGGAAGAGCCGCTCAAGCGTGGTGCGCGATCTCCGCTTCTCGATCACGCGGCCGCCGGCGCTCTCGATCAACGCTTCGATTTTCTCCGCAACGTCAGCGGGCGCGTTCTCGTAGACGATTTCGCATTGGTCTTCTAACGTAAGCAATTCGTCGACGCGCCCTTCGCGCACGAGCGACCCATTCGCAAGAATGCCGATGCGATCGCAAACCTCCTGCACCTGCTCGAGCAGGTGCGACGACAACAGCACAGTCACGCCGCGGCCTTTCAGGTCGAGGATGAGGTCATGGATATCGCGCGAGCCTGCCGGATCGACGCCGGCGGTTGGTTCATCGAGAACGACGAGGCGCGGATTGTTGATCAAGGCCTGCGCTAGTCCGATGCGTTGCAGCATCCCTTTGGAAAAGCCGCCGAGGCGCCGGTCCCGTGCATTCGTTAGGCCGACGAGTTCGAGTAACTCGTCGATGCGCAGGTTGAGCTTCGCTCCGTGCAGGCCACAGAGTTTTCCGAAGAACTGAAGCGTCTCGGCGGCGGTCAAGAATTTGTAAAAGTAGGGATTCTCCGGGAGAAAGCCGACAGCTTCGCGGCTGCGCACCTGATCACTCGTTAGGCCGAAAATTTTCGCTTCGCCGCGGGTCGGCGGAATAAGCCCGAGGATGATCTTGAGCGTGGTGCTCTTGCCGGAGCCATTCGGCCCGAGCAGGCCATACACTTCGCCGGGCTCGACCCGCAAATCGAGATCGCGTACCGCGACGACACTGCGGCGCGTGAATGGAATCGGGAAGGTCTTGCTGACACCGCCGACCTGAACCGCGGGCTCACTCATGCCGGATCTCGAATCCGCGGACGTCGGGCGGCTGGGCGAGGGGATGCTCGTGCTGCTCTTTGATATGCGCGCGCAGTTCGCTTTCGGCGATCGCTTTTAAGAACGGAGACAACTCGTCGGCTTCACCGGCGACCTGAAGTTCAACGCGCCCATCGGCGAGATTTCGCACCCATCCAATGACATCGAATCCCTTCGCGATCTGTTTGACCGAGTAGCGAAAACCGACGCCTTGCACGCGTCCGCTGAAGAAGACTTGCTTCGCAATCACGACACTCGCGACGCCCGCAGTCGCGCTTCAGACTAAGGGTGCGGCGGTGGCGGCGACGGCGCGTCGGCCGCGGGCGGGAGATCCGGAGCCGGCAGAGTCTCGGGCGGCGGAGGTTCGCTGGAACGGATGTCGAAATTTTCAGTGCCCGACGTTACCGAGGGTGGCGGCGCAGTTAACGCGGCGACGAGTGTTGGCGGTGCGGGCTTAATGTCTTCGCTCGCTACGTAGCCTTCCTTCGCACCGGCGACGAGCTGCACTTTGCAATAGCCGAATGACGGCCGGATCAACGTCATCAAGGTGTCCTTGGGTAGCTTCTCGTCCGGGCCGTTACCTTGCTGTGGGCCGTAGCGGTAGAAAGGCGTTTGATCGGTTGCTACGGCGAAGAGCTTGCCACTCTTCGTGTCGGCTTTGGTGATCTTGTTGACCGTCGAGCAGCCGCTCAACAGCGCGACGGCGCCGATCAGGAAAGCCGTGGGAGTTTTAATCTGAAAAGCGCGCATCATCGGTACGAGTAAA
>JBJMWV010000401.1:0-3355 GCA_045809985.1 Chthoniobacterales bacterium
GCATCGAAAAGGACGCGGCGCTCGAACGCCGTTTCCAGACCGTGAAGGTGGAAGCCCCAACCGTGGAGGAAGCGATCCTCATCCTGAAAGGTCTGCGTCCGAAATACGAAGCGCACCACAAAGCGAAGCTGACCGACGAAGCGCTCGAGCTCGCGGTCAAGTTGAGCGAACGCTACATCACCGGGCGATTCCTTCCCGACAAAGCGATCGACGTGATGGACGAAGCCGGCGCGCGCGCACGCATTAATGCAATGACGCGTCCGCCCGATGTGAAAGACATCGAGCGCGAGATCGAAGAGATCCGCATCGAAAAGGAAGCGGCGATCAAAGCGCAGGATTTCGAGAAAGCCGCCGCGCTCCGCGACAAGGAGAAGCAGGCCAAGGATCACCTCGAACAGATTCTCGCCAAGTGGCGCGAAGAGCGTGAGGAGAAGGAAGTTCTCGTCACGGCTGACGACATGATGAACATCATCTCGAAGGTCACCGGTGTTCCGCTCCAGAAGATGGAGCAGAAGGAAACCGCCAAGCTCCTCGCGATGGAAGGCGAGCTGCGTGGCAAGGTGATCGGTCAGGACGAAGCAGTCATAGCGATCTCGAAAGCGCTCCGTCGTTCGCGTGCGGACCTCAAAGATCCGCGCCGCCCAATCGGCTCGTTCATCTTCCTCGGGCCGACCGGTGTCGGTAAGACATTCCTCGCGCAGACGCTTGCTGAATTTATGTTCGGCGATCGCGACGCGCTCATCCAAATCGACATGTCCGAGTACATGGAGAAGTTCACCGCCTCGCGGCTGATCGGCTCACCTCCGGGCTACGTCGGTTACGAAGAAGGCGGTCAGCTTTCCGAAGCCGTGCGGCGTCGGCCATACTCGGTTGTCCTCTTCGACGAAATCGAAAAGGCGCACCCGGACGTGATGCATCTGCTCCTGCAGATCCTCGAAGAAGGTAAGGTGACTGACTCGTTAGGCCGGAAGATTGATTTCCGGAACACGATCATCATCATGACCTCGAACGTCGGCGCCGAGATCCTGCGCAAGCAGACGACGATGGGCTTCGGTGCGACGCAGCCAGCTGGCGAGCACGAGTACAACAGCATGCGCGATCGCCTGCTCGAGGAAGCGCGCAAAGCGTTCAAGCCGGAGTTCATCAACCGCCTCGACGACATCATTGTCTTCCATCAGCTCGGCAAACCCGACCTGCTCCAGATCGTCGACCTCGAAGTCGCGAAAGTCTTCACCCGGATCAAGGCGAAGGAAGTGCACATCGAGCTCGAGCAGAGCGCGAAGGAATTCCTGATCGAGAAAGGCTACGACCCGCAATATGGCGCCCGTCCAATGCGTCGCGCCGTCGAGCGTTATCTCGAGGATCCTTTCGCGGAAGAGTTGCTGCGCGGCAACGTGAAAGCCGGCGACGTCGTGCACGTCGAAGCCGCTGACGGCAAACTCACCTTCAAGGTCACTGAGCCGCAGACGAGCGAGCCAGCAAGCGCGAGTTAATTTCGGGACAAGTCTACAAGCGGGGCGAAGGAATGTTTCCTTCGCCCCGTTTTCTTGTACTCGTTAGGTAGAAATCGCCGCTCGAACATTCCAACTGTTGTCCTCGAGCAAAGCCCGCGCTTGCTCGCTATCGCACTGGCGAATCTGAGTAACGAGCCGGATCGCGCGATCGCGCAGCTTCTCGTTCGACGCGTTGACGTCGATCATTAAGTTTCCCCGCACGCGCCCCAGCCGAATCATGCTGCCCGTTGAAATGATGTTGAGGGCGATCTTTGTCGCAGTACCGGCTTTCAGACGAGTTGAACCGGTGACGATTTCAGGACCCGTCGCGAGATGAATCTCCACCTCCGCCTTTTCGGAATTTCGCCGGCCGGGATTACACGTCAGCAAAATTGTCTTCGCACCGAGTTCGTGCGCACGGCGCAACCCACCAAGGACAAAAGGCGTGCGGCCGCTCGCCGTGATTCCGCAGACCACATCCTTCGCGCTGACACCTCGCTCCACGAGAGCGAGCGCACCTGCTTCTCCCTGATCTTCCGCGCCTTCTACCGCGGAGTGTAGCGCGCGTGTGCCGCCGGCGATGATGCCCTGCACCAGCTCGGGATTCGCGCCAAAGGTCGGCGGGATTTCGCTCGCATCGAGCACGCCGAGGCGGCCGCTCGTTCCCGCGCCGACATAGAACAGACGCCCGCCGTTCTGCATCGCGCTGCTGACAATCTCAACTGCCGCGACGAGCTGTTCACGCGCTGCGGCGAGCGCCTGCGTAACTGAATCTTCTTCGCTCACGAACAGCGCGACGAGATCTGCCGTGGATAGTTGATCGAGCTGAGCGGAGCGCGGATTCGTCTGCTCGGTCGCCGCGTCTCGCAAATCAACGGCCGCTTCGACACGCTGCGGTTCCGTGGATTCGTTAGGCGGAAAATGCGCCGCGAGCCATGCAGCACCAAGCGCGCCGGAACGTGCGGACACGCGCGCATTCGCCTTCGGTAAAATGGGACGGAGGCAATCGGCGAAGATGTCTGCGTATTCGGGATGATGAATGAAGAGCCCGCCGGTCAGTCTCACTTCCGGCGCTTCAAGGTCGAGCCGCTTCGCGACCGCGCAGGTAAACTGGGCCAACATCTCGGCTGCACTGCGCAACGCTGCGAGCATTTCGCTATGCCCTCGTTTCGCTGCTTCGAATACGACCGGTGCCAGCATCGCGACCGACATCTTGTTCGCGTTGGTGGCCCACGCGACGAGGTCTTCGAGTTGGTTCAGTGAAAGGAGGCGGAGAATGCTTTGCCCGAGTTCGTCGACGCGGTGATCGATGTCGTAATCCGAGAGGACGAGGCGGAGCGCCTGCACGGCGAGATTGTAGCCGCCGCCTTTGTCGCCGAGGAGCTGGCCCCAGCCGCCGGCTTTCTCGAGCTTGTCGCCGCAGCGGCCGGTGACGGCTGAGCCGGTGCCGGCGATCACGACGATGCCGTCGCGCTCTCCTAACGCTGCGGCGAAACCTGACTCGCGATCGCTGCCGACACGGAGTTCCGCATTGGGCCAGCGTTTTTGCGCGAGCCTGCGCAGGCGCGCGCGATCGGACTCATTCGCGCAGCCCGCGAGAAAGACACCAACGTGTGTCGCCTCCCCGGGCAGAACATCGAACATTTGCGCGAGTGCGTCGTCACTCGTTAGGCGCAGATTTCCTGGCGGAAGAAGTGCTTCGCGGATGACTGCACCGTGCTCGTCGAGCAGTGCCCACTCGGTCTTCGTCCCGCCGCCTTCAATCCCGAGGACACGCATTCGTTAGGCGCGCGGATGAGCGTCGTTGTAGGCGCGCTTCAGTCGCTCAACCGTCACATGCGTGTAGATCTGCGTCGTCGAAA
>JBJMWV010000402.1:0-2966 GCA_045809985.1 Chthoniobacterales bacterium
ACTTCATCGCGCGGATTCGCGACAAAGCGGATGAACGCCGCCACGTCCTTGATGTGCGCCTGTTCGAAAAAGCGCACGCCGCTCGTGATCTGATACGGGATGCCGCGACGCGACAGCTCGAGCTGCAACTCGACCGCGTGATAATGCGAGCGATACAGCACCGCGATGTCGTTCAGTTCGATACCTTCATCGCGCAATTCGAGGATCCGCTGCGCGACGAACGCCGCCTGCTCGCTGCCGTCATTCAACGCTACGACCGCCGGCTTCAGCTCCTTCGACTCCCGCGTCGCCGCGAGCTCCTTTTTGAACTGCTCCACGTTCGGCGCGATCGCCGCATTGGCGACCTCGAGAATCTCCGGCACGCTCCGGTAGTTCAGCTCAATCTTGAAGACCTGCGCGTCCGGATAACGCTTCGGAAATTCGAGGATATTTTTGAAATTCGCGCCGCGCCAAGAGTAGATCGACTGCGCATCGTCGCCCACTACCATGACGTTGCGATGCTGCGCCGCGAGCGTGTCGATCAAGTCCGCCTGAAGCTTGTTCGTGTCCTGATACTCATCGACGAGGATGAACTGAAATTTGCGCTGATAAAAGTCCGCGACCTCCGCGTGCTCCTTCAACATGCGCAGCGTCTTCTCCAGCAGGTCGTCGAAGTCTAACGAGTTGGTCGCTTTCTTCTTCCGCTCGTAGCGATCGTGCACGTCCCTGATCTGCGCGATCAGCGGCAGGAAATACGGAAACTTCTCCGCCAGCATCTCCTCCATCGAGTGCTCTGTGTTCACCACGAAACTGAAGATCTCCGCGAGCACATCGCCTTTCGGAAACCGGATCTCCTTCGGATCAATCCCCGAACTCGCGACCACGGTGTTGATCAAGTCCTTCTGATCTTCACGATCGAGAATTGTGAACGCGCTCGAGTAGCCGAGCACGCTGCCGTGCCGGCGCAGCATGCGATTTCCGATCGAGTGAAACGTCCCGCCCCAAAGCCCGCTCGCATCGACCGGCAACAAATTCACGACGCGATCGGTCATCTGCCGCGCCGCTTTGTTCGTAAAGGTGAGCAGCAAAATGTTCCGCGGATCGACCCCGTTCTCGAGCAGGTAAGCGACGCGGTACGTCAGCGTCCGCGTCTTCCCGCTACCCGCGCCTGCGATCACCAGCAACGGGCCGGGTGGCGCCGTCACTGCCGCGAGTTGCTGCTCATTCAGCTCCGCCGCGTAGTTGATGTGAACGCCCGCGGCCGCAGGTGCGTGTTGAAGGGTATACTGCCGCGACATCGCCGTTACGCTGCTTTGCCACGTCGCGTCGTTCAACGCGAATATCAGCTGGCGGCCGAACGGGTCCGCGCCGCGCGCTGCGAAGGCGCTTAGCCGCGCGCGCTTTCGCGTTTCTTCTTCGCCAACTCCTCCAGCAATTCGATCTGAATCTGCTGCACTTCGAAGAGGCGATTGTATTGCCGCCGCAGAAGGTGATCGACCTTCTCGTGCAGATGCCGGATCTCGAGCTCGGCCTTCAGGTTGACCTTATAGTCGTTCTCGGCGCGCAACCGATCCCGCGCTTCCGAGCGATTCTGGCTCATCATGATCACGGGCGCCTGAAGCGCGGCAAGGCAGGACAGGATGAGATTGAGGAGAATGAATGGATACGGATCGAAGCCGCGGTTCGCGAACGCGAATGCATTGAGCACGATCCAGCCGACGAGGACCGCGCCGAAGGAGATGATGAACTTCCAGCTTCCGCCAAACTCCGCGATGTGATCAGACAGCCGTTCGCCGAATGTGAGCTTCCGCTCGAACTGATGCTCGATGTTCTCCGTGAGGATTTCGTGTTCCTGCAGGCTGGCGATGACCTCGTCGTCGAGCGCGGATAGTTCGCCGATCTCATCCTGCAGCGTCTGCTTCACATATTCTTTCCGGAACGCGCCGAGATCGTTGAAGCAGATGAATTGATGCGGATCCCAATCGGGTCGCTGCGTCTGGATGAACTCAGCGAGCGACGGCCGGATGTTCTCGCCGATCGCGCCGTGGTTTGCGGAGACCTGGCGTTTGCACACCTGGCAGACGAACTTCGGCGACACGGCCATTCCGGCGAGAGTAACGTCCACGCGTGCGCGGTCGCAACTTCATCCGCTCTTGAAGCTGTAAGTGCCGACTCTAAGCTGCACGCATGCGCGTCCTCGCGATTGATTGTTCGCTCCGGAGCACCGGCGTCGCGATCGTTGAAGCGAACGGCAAAAATCCGCGCGCGCTCTACTTTGGATTGATCCAGAACAAGCAGGCGCTCGCTCCATCGTCGTGCCTGGTCGCGATCCATGAGCGGATGGCCGAACTGATTCGCGAACACGAGCCGGATTGCTGCGCGTTGGAAGCGGTGATTTACGTGCAGAGCTATAAGACCGCGATCGCGCTCGGCGCGGCGCGTGGTGCGGCGATTCTCGCTGCCGCAGAGCGCGGGCTGCCCATTTTCGAATACGCGCCGACGCGGATCAAACAGGCGACGGTTGGTCGCGGAGGTGCGGACAAGGGGCAGGTTGCATTCATGGTCCGCGCGCTCCTTGGCCTAACGAGCACTCCGCAGAACGACGAAGCTGACGCGCTCGCGATTGGCTTGACGCACTTGCGCGCAACGGAAGCATCGCGGCTCGGAGTCCCCGCCGGCGCGCAAATATGAACACCCGCTGGATCGGCCGAATTGCCTACGGGGACGCGCTTGCGATGCAGGAGGATCTGGTCGCGCGGAAGCGCATCGACGACTCGTTAGGCGACGAGCTACTCCTGCTCGAACACGAGCCGGTCTACACGATCGGACGCACACCCGACCAATCGAGTCTGCGCGATGCTGCGCAGTTGCCGCATCCGCTCTTGCCGATCAACCGCGGTGGGCAGGCGACTTACCACGGGCCGGGACAGCTTGTCGGTTATCCGATCATCGATCTGAAGCGATACGTGCAGGACCTGCATCGTTAT
>JBJMWV010000403.1:0-6360 GCA_045809985.1 Chthoniobacterales bacterium
AATGCAGACGAGCGCGGTGTTGTCCGCGACGTCGAAGAACGAAGTTTCGCTTTCGTTGGGCATGAGCTTTAGATGAACGCGTTGGCCGGGAGATCGAGGCGCAGACCCGAGTCGAGATCGTTATCAACGCCGCGGGCTTTCTGAATGAGATCGATGCCACGGGCGACGCGACCCTTACGTGAAGCGAAGAGGCGCGCGGTGTCTTCCGAGATGTGATCGCTCTCGTAAGCGTTGAGGATCGACTGGTCGAACGTCATCCAGCCGAACGGCGCGCTTGCTTCAATGATCTCGTAGAAGTTGCGATGTTCGCCTTCGCCGAGCGCGATCGTTTCCTTGGTCCGGAGATTGTTACCCATAATCTCAGTGAGCAATTGCCGGCCGCCGCTGGCCTTCGGGGCGAGACGCTGACTGACGACGTAGCGGAGCGTATCCGCGAGGCGCACGCGCAGTTGCTGCTCTTCGCCTAACGAGAACAAGCCGAGGATACGGTTGATTGATTGGCCGGCGTCGACCGTGTGAATCGTGCTAAGCACAAGGTGACCGGTTTCCGCCGCCATCAATGCGACTTCGACCGTCGCGCGGTCGCGCATTTCACCGACGAGAATGACTTTCGGCGCCTGGCGCAGCGCCGCGCGGAGGCCGTTCGGGTAATTGTTGAAGTCCTGGCCGAGCTCGCGCTGGTTGAAGGTCGCCTTCAGCTTCGGGTGCACGAACTCGATCGGATCCTCGAGCGTAACAATGTGCACCGGCTGGGTGGCGTTGATCTCGTTGAGGAGCGCCGCAAGAGTTGTCGTCTTACCGCTGCCGGTCGCACCCGTGACCAGGACGAGGCCGGTGCGTTCCTTGGCAATTTCGCGGATAATCTGCGGAAGACCGAGCGTGTCGACCGACGGCACATGGGCCTGAAGCTTGCGCAGCACGATCGAGAAATGGCCCTGCTGGCGAAAGATGTTGACGCGGAAACGCGCTTCGTCGCCTAACGAGTAACTGCAATCGCATGATCCGCCGCTCAGGTAATCGTAGATCAGGCGGCGATTGCCCTGCATCAGCGTGAGCGCGATCTGCTCGGTCTGGTACGGCGTCAATGCCTCGATCGGCGGCTCTACGTAGACGGGCTTTAGTTCGCCGAAGTCTTCGACCTGCAGCGGGTGACCGACGGAGAAGTTGAGGTCCGAGATGCCGTCGTAGGTCCGCAGCATCGCGGAGAGGATGTTGTCGAGGTCAGGAATGCGCATCGCGGATTATTCCTCGCCCATGTCGGCAGGCGGCTCCTTGAGGAAGGGGCGGAATTTCTTGCGATCGATGCACTTCTCGTAGGCTTCTTCGGGCGAGATCCGGGTGTGACGCAGATGTTCCATGATCGCGTCGTCGAGCGGTTGATTGCCCTTCTTTTTGCCGACCTGGATCATGCCCGGGATCTGGTGCGTCTTGCCTTCGCGCACGAGGTTTCCGATCGCCATGTCGACCACGAGAATCTCGAGCGCGGCGACGCGGCCCGGCTTGTCGATGCGCTTGAAAAGGTTCTGCGCGACCACGCCTTTCAGCGACTCAGCGAGCGTGGCGCGGATCTGGTTCTGCTGGTTCGTGGGGAAGACATCGATAATACGGTCGACGGCTTTCGCGGCGCTCGAGGTGTGCAGTGTTCCGAAAACGAGGTGACCAGTCGCCGCCGCAGTGAGGGCTAGCTCAATCGTCTCGAGGTCGCGCATTTCACCCACGAGCAGAATGTCCGGATCTTCACGCAACGCGCCGCGGAGGGCGGCAGCGAAGGAGCGGGTGTGCACACCGACTTCGCGGTGTTGCACGAGCGAGTTCTGACTGCGGTGCACAAATTCAATCGGGTCTTCCACTGTGATGATGTGGTCGTGCCGCTGCAGGTTCGCGTAATCCATCATCGCCGCGAGCGTGGTCGACTTACCGGAACCGGTTGGACCGGTGACGAGCACGAGACCCTTCTTCAGGAGCGGGAATTTCTTCAGGACGGGCGGAAGGTTGAGATCATCGACAGTCAAAACCGTCGAAGGAATGAGACGAAAAACGGCGGAGATGCCGTACTTCTGCTGGAAGAAATTCGCGCGGTAACGCGCCACGCCAGGGACTTCGTAGCCGAAGTCGACATCACAGGTTTCTTCGAAAGTCTTAATTTTCCCTTCCGGCGCGATCTCATAGACCATTGCTTTCAGGTCGTCGTTCGCGAGCGGCGGATAATCGACGCGGACGAGATCGCCATTAATGCGAAGCATCGGCGGGTTGTTGGTGGCGAGATGAAGGTCCGAGGCTTTCTGCTCGGCCATCAGTTTGAAGAAAGAATCAATACGAGCCATGGCAGTGCTCGTTGCTAAAGCTAAATCAGTGCCACGCGAGAGGCGTGTGGCCTCCGTCGGAAGTGACTCGTTACGGGCGAAGCCGCGCTAGGCGATCGCCTGCCGCGCCGCTTCCAGCGTCATCCGGACCTGCGCGAGCAGTTTCTGCCGCGTGTAAGGCTTCGGAATGAAGCCACGCAGACCGCGTGCGAGCATACCGCCGAGCTTGGTCTGCTCCGCGAATCCGCTGCTCAAGACGACGTTCACGTTTGGATTGATCGCCTGCAGTTCCTCGAAGACTGCGTCGCCATCGAGCGCGGGGAGGAAGAAATCGAGAATCACCAGCCCGATTTGCGCGCCGATCTGCTGGTAAATCCGGAGCGCCTCGAAGCCGTCTTTCGCAAGAATGATTTTGTAGCCCTCATCGGCGAGCATCTGCGCGGCGAGATCTGCGATTTCATGTTCGTCATCGACGAGCAGGATCAATTCGCGCGGGCCCGCGGGGTTGCGCACCTTCACGTTCGACGGGAGTGGAATTGTGTTCGCGACCGGTTTCGCCACAGGTTTGACGGGCGGCGGCGCGAGCTTCCGCGGCGGACTGACTGGCTTCACCACCGGAGCGGGCGCTGGTTTAGCGTCCTCAGTCGGCGGCGGAACAATCGTGAATGGCGGGTGCGGATGTTCGCGTTGCGCGGGACGCGCGACCTTGGCATCGAGAATCGAAGAGGTGACGCGATCGAACAGCGCCTGCGCCTTTCGCGAGGCGAGCTCGACACGTTCGCCGAGCATCTCGATGTAGTTGTATTCGCCGCGATTGCGCGAGAGATCGGTGTAACGCGAAATCTGCTGCAGGAGCGAGTTAAGCTCGGTTGACGTGGAGGCGATCCACTTCAGATCTTCTTGATCGAGCATATCAGCTAGCGCTCGACGTTGCCGCGATCAGCCTTACACGCCCACCACACCCCACCGAGGACGGCCGAGAGAGCGAGAGCGAAGGAAGCGATCGTGAACATGTCGGTGCGATAGCTAAAATTCAGCACGCTTCATGCCGCTTCGCCGTTTCGTACGCAATCCGAATGTGCGGTTTGCGCGAAAAATGTTCGAGCGCGGGCGGTGCTGCGGGAGATTGTCCGCGGATGCGTCTCAGTTTTCGTAACGGCTTCTATCTTGGCCTCGGTCTCGCGCTGATCATCGGCGCGTATCTGTTCTGGCTGTGGCAACCCGAGCGGCAGGTGCGATTGCACAACGAACATCTTCTCGCCGTGGTCGAGGCGAAGAACTGGTCGGAGCTCGGCGAGTTTATCGACGATTCGTATCACGACCAGTGGGGGAATGATCGAACGTTGCTCCTGACGCGGCTTCGCGAGATCCTGAGCTACACCCGCCATCTGCGCATCGAGCAGCTCGGCGTTGGTGTTCGTCGGACTGACAACGAAGCGGAATGCAGTGCGCGCATCACGGTCGACGCGGATGCGAATGAGATCACCACGTTCATCAAGGAGCGCGTCAACCCGCTCGAGAGCCCGTTCGTCTTCAAATGGCGACACGGCTCGCGCAAGCCATGGGATTGGAAGCTGACCCGCGTAAGCAACGAAGCGCTCGAACTGCCTGCGAGTTTCTACTGACGCGTTGCGCTACTTCCCGAGCGCACTGCGCAGTTCCGTCCGCGCGCCTTCGACGTCCTTCTCGCTTCCACCGCAAAGCAAGAGCGCGCGCAGCCGATCGCCCTGGTAGTAGCGCGCGACGAACTTCTTCTTCGCGTGCGTTCCATCCATCGTGACGCGCGTCGGCTGCAAACTGAAATCACCGACGAAATCGAACCGCAGGTCGAACATTTCCGTCCAGAAATAGGGAAGCTGCTCGTAACGGATACGCTTTTTGCCCGTCATGTTTGCGCCCGCGACGAGCCCCTGTTCGCGCGCGTTTGCCCAATGCGTCTGCCGGCGCACGCCGCCCATCAGGCGATCAGGATAAAACGCGAGATCGCCCACGGCATAGATGCCTTTCTCCTCCGTCTCGAGATATTCCGTGACCGGCGAGCCATGCGGCCCTGACAGCGGTGTGTTGCGCACCAGTTCCAGGTTCGGCTCCGCGCCACACGCGACCACCGCCACCCCGGCCGCGACACGATTGCCGCTCTTCGTCTGAATGTTGCGCAGAACCGTCTTGCCCTCGAAGCCGTTCAGGCTTTCGCCGAGCAACAGCGTCACACCATGCTTCGTGAAATACTGCGTCAGCCACTCGGCAGTCTCGCGATCGAGGTACCGATTCAGGAGCTGCGTGTTGCGATGCATCATGCTGACCTTGAATTTCATCGCGCGCAGGCTGGCCGCGGTTTCGCAGGCGAGCAGCCCGCCGCCGATTACGACGATGGTCTTTTCTGTATTGCCCATCTCGCGCAGCGCAAGCGCATCACGCATCGTGCGCAGGTAAATGACGTTGCCGAGATTGATCCCGGCGACGGGCGGACGCACCGGCCGGCTGCCCATTGCGAGACATGCTTTATTGAACTCGATCGTCTCCCCGTTGCCGAGCACCGCGAGACGGCGGTCGATATTGATCTGCGTCACCATCGTGCCGAGCCGCGCCTCGATCTTGTGCGAGTCGAACCAGCCCGCATCGATCTCCGCCAGTTTCTTTAGCGGCGGCGTTTTCTCGCGAATGAAATCTTTCGAAAGCATCCAGCGCTTGTAAGGCGCGTAGCTTTCCGCGCCGACGATCGTGACCGATCCGCGCTTGTCATATTTGCGGATCGATTCGCAAACGCTTCCGCCGGCAATGCCACATCCGAGGATCAAGTAATCACGCTGGATCATGCTTCGGCGCGACGATAGGAAGGGGCGCGGCTCGATGGCGAGGGAAAAATTTCGCCTTCGTTAGGCGGTTGATCTTCCTCTCAATCTGCTCTCAGCGCCGCGAAAGAGGTGTCGGCAGCGCGGCAGTCTGTCCCTGCGCGAGATGTCTGCGCACCACATTGTTCGTGGGCATGAGGCGAGCAGCATGCTGAAACGCGTCGCGCGCTTCACCCTGGCGGCCAACTTTCTCGTAGGCGAGGCCGAGATGCTCCCAAACCGGACCATAGGATGGCTTCAGCGACGCACCTTTCCGCAGATGATCGATCGCGGCGTCCGTCTGGCCGGCCATGAGAAGCGCATAACCGAGTTGCGATTGAACCAAATAATCGTTCGGGGTCAGCCGCGCTGCGTGTGAGAGTGGTTTCACCGCGTCCGGGCTCCGGTTCATGTTGATGTAGCTGAAGCCAACGGTCGCCTGCAGAGCCGCGTTATCAGGCGCGATCTCCGCCGCTTTCGTCAGCGCCTCCACGGCAGCGTCTTTGTGCCCGAGCTTGTTCTCCGCGCGCGCGAGTTGCGCCCAGGCACCGACCATGGATGGCGCCAGCTTCACCGCGTGTCGCGCCGCGACTGCACTTTGCTCTTTGTGTCCGACCTGCTCTTCGCATCCGCTGAGCAGCGACCACCCGTTCGCGTAATTTGGTTCCAGCTCGGTAACTTTGCGCGCATGCGGCAACGCCGCCGCCGGGTGGCGTTGCTCGAGTTCAACCAGGACGAGCCCGGCATGGGCGGAGGAGCGGTTCGGCTGGATCGCTAGCGCGCGCCGCAACGCAGCGCCTGATTCGGAATATTGATGGATGAGGTAGGCGATCAGCGCTTCCACTTCCTGCGCCGCGGCGCTCTTCGGGTATTTCTTCGCGAGCGCGCGCGCCGCATTCATCCCGCCGCTCACGTTGCCGCGGTTAAGCTCGCTCACCATCGTGTGCACGAGCGGATCCTTCAGCGCGGCATCCTGCTTCTGAACAGCCTGTTGCACCGAGGGCTTCACGAGCTTTTCCGGCGGCGGCAATTTGCTCAGCAACCGGTCGATCGTGGGATCCTGCGCGTGCGCGTTTCGCGATGCGATGGCGAGCGTGAGCGCGATCAGGAAAGACACCCGCCACAAACCCATGGCGCTCTTCTAGACGGCGACGCGCGCGTTTCAAGCGCGAAACGAACGATCGCTTGTTGCCGCTCGCGACCCCTGGTAAATCGAACCGATGGGG
>JBJMWV010000404.1:0-5870 GCA_045809985.1 Chthoniobacterales bacterium
CGGCACGCCGCCGGCGAGATTCTGGTTCACGCGGATGCGTTCAAACACCTCGCCGTCTTCTCGTGCGATAACGATGCCGCCGGTTACATCACTGTGCCCGCCGATGTATTTCGTTGTCGCGTGCACGACGAGATCGACGCCGAGCGCGAGTGGCTTCTGGATAATCGGCGCCCAGGTATTGTCGCAAGCGCAGACCGCGCCCGCTTCATGCGCGAGACGCGCGACCTCCGCGAGATCCGTGATCTTCAGTTGCGGATTCGACGGCGTCTCGGTCCAGATCAACTTCGTCCGGTCGGTGATGGCCTTCTGCACTGCGTCGAGATCGGTCATATCGACAAACGCAATGTCGAGACCCCACGGCGTCAGCACTTCGCGCAAGAGTCGTGTCGCGCCATGATACACAACGATCGGCGCGATGACGTGATCACCCGGCCGCAGCGCCTGAAAGACTGCAGTCGTCGCAGCCATACCGGATGAGAAGGCAGCCGCCGCGGCTCCACCTTCGAGTGCCGCCATTGCGGTCTCCAGCGCGTGCCGATTTGGATTGTCGCTGCGCGAATACACATAGTCGCCGGGATAACTCCCATCCGTCGCGCGCTCGAAAGTTGTCGAGAGCTGAATTGGTGCGGCAACGGCGCCGGTTGCGCGGTCGATTTCGTGTCCGGCGTGGACGGCCAACGTCTCGATGCGCACCCGAAATGTCTCGCACAAACGACGCGCCGCGCCACCAACTTCAATTTGACGACTCGTTATACCCGAGCGCTAATAAGTCTTCGCGTTTTGGCCGGGAAATCGCCCCGGCCACTTCGATTTTATGACCATTTATCACGACGACGTTTTCCAAATGGCCTGCGACCAGTTTCAGGTCATTGCCGACTACCTGAACATCGATAAAAACGACCGTGATCGCCTGATGCTTCCGAAGCGCGCCGTCGCGGTCACGCTGCCGGTGCACATGGACGATGGCAGCACGCAGACCTTCCAAGGTTATCGCGTGCAGCATCACCTCACGCTCGGTCCGACCAAAGGCGGCACGCGTTTCGCGCCGAATCTCTCGATGGGCGAAACCGCAGCACTCGCGATGTGGATGAGCTGGAAAGTCGCGCTCGCGAACCTGCCCTACGGCGGAGCGAAGGGCGGCATCGCGTGCGATCCGTCGAAGCTTTCGCGCAACGAACTCGAAGCCGTCTCGCGGCGTTACATGCAGGAGATGATCCCGTTCGTCGGTCCGCACACCGACATCATGGGACCGGACATGGGAACGAACGAGCAGGTGATGGCGTGGTTCATGGACACCTACTCGGTCTATCAAGGCTATGCGGTGAGCGAGATCGTCACCGGCAAGCCGGTCTCAATCGGCGGCACAGAAGGCCGGCGCGAATCGACTGGCCGCGGCGTGGTTTATCTCATCGATCGCGCCATGGACATGCTGAAGATGGATCCGGACAAGACGACCGCGATCATTCAGGGTTTCGGCAACGTTGGCTCGGTCGCAGCGCTTGCGCTTGCGATGAAGAGCGGCGTCAAAGTCGTTGGGATCAGCGATGCCTACGCGGCGATTTACAACCCGAAGGGCATCGACATTGTCGCCGCCGACCAGCACGTGATGAAGAAGGGCAGCTTGCGCGCGTTCATGGAGGCGGATCATATCGACCCTAACGAGTTGTTGCTCCAGCCGTGCGACATTCTCGCGCCGTGCGCAGTCGACCGCGTGATCACCGAGAAAAATGCAGGCAAGCTGAAGTGTCGCATCCTGGCAGAAGGCGCGAATGGTCCTACCACTCCGGAAGCTGACCTGATTTTGAATCAGCACTGGGACGAAATTTTCGTTATTCCGGACATCCTCTGCAACGCAGGCGGCGTGATCGTTTCGTACTTCGAATGGGTGCAGGGACTCCAGTCGTTCCTTTGGACCGAAACCGAAGTGACCGACAAGCTCTTCCGCATCATGGAGCACTCGTTCACGCAGGTGATCCGGCGCGCGAAGCACGACAAGGTGTCGCATCGCACCGCCGCGATGGCGATTGGCGTCGAGCGCGTGATGAAAGCGAAGCACGCGCGCGGTCTCTTCCCGTAAGCGGATGAGCTTCTCGCACCGCGAGGAGAAACGAGAGAACCGGCTGCTCGATGTTCTGACGAATGACGATGCGGGCATTCGCATCGTCGTTTCGCGGCTTGGCGCAGAACTCGTTAGTCTCGCGCGACGTGACGCTCGCGGAGAGTGGATTGGCTTTCTCCACCGCGACAACGACCTGACGGCGCCTGCGAAAGGCTGGGCGAATCACGCGACCGTAATGGGCTACTTCCTGCACCGGTTAAAGAACGAGCGCAGCATGTATCGCGGGCAGCCGATCGAAGGCGGCACGCATGGATTCTTGCGGCACAAGGTGTGGCCGCGGATCGACTCAGGCCGCGAGGGCGAGTTGAGCTACGGCATGGCGCGTCCGGATTTCACGGAGACGGAATATCCTCTCGATGTTTCGCTCACGCTTTCCTACAGGATCGAAGGCGAGCGACTTGTGGTCACCTTCGATTTCCAAAATCACGAACCTGAACTGACGGCGCATGTTGGCTTCGGTCTGCATCCCGGGTTCGCCACCACCAACTTCGGCTCCTTCGCATTCGAAATCCCGGCTGGTGTGTATCGCCGACACTTTTCTCCGACGAACTACTTGTCCGGCGAAACCGAGGACATCCGTCACAACGGCGGCGATATGCCATTTGCAAAAGAGAGGCTCGCTGGCTCGTACATCCTCGAATTGCTCGATGTGCCGGAGCGTAACTTCAACTTCACCGATCTCCCGAGCGGCAGGAATGTCTCGTTAGACTTGAGCGAAGTTCCTTACATCACGCTGTGGTCAGATGGCGGCCCGTTCTTCTGCATCGAGCCCTGCTGGGGTCTGACCGATCACGACGAACAGCGCGCGTTTGAAGATAAGGAAGGAATTCAGACGATCGCGCCGGATGGACGTTTGCGCCGGAGCTTCAGCATGCAGCCGAGTCTGAAACGATGAATAAACCTCCGGCTTCGCTTCGCGAACTCGTCACTGGCTCAGTCGACTACGCCGGGCTCTTTCCGCCCGCGAGTCTCACGCTCGAGCCCGCGGTCGCGAATTACGCCGACTACATCCGCACATCGGATGCGTGGATGCTCGGAGCGTTTGTGTTGCCGCTCGCGAAATTCGACGACGTCTCGGGAAGCCTTAGCCGCTTCGATGTCGAGCATCGCTTCCGCATCTCCGCTCTTGGACCGAAGACCGATACGCCTGAGCAGTTCATCAGTGCGTTGCACTCGGCCGCGAAAACGATTCGCGATTTCCAAAGTCGTCACGGCGCAATCGCGACGGTCAGCCAGATCGAATTGCCGCTCGCGACACAGCCCGGCGCTACTTTCGCGCAAACTTATGAAGCGCTCGATGGCCTGCAGGTGCAGCTCTTCGTCGAGGCACCGGCGGATGAAGCGGAGCGCGTGATCGCCGGAATCGCCGACTATCACCGCGCCAAAACAGCGGCGCGTTTCGGTTTCAAGCTTCGCACCGGCGGTGTCGTCGCTTCTGCCTTTCCCTCTTCGATGTGGATTGCGC
Organism: Chthoniobacterales bacterium; assembly: GCA_045809985.1. GTDB lineage: Bacteria > Verrucomicrobiota > Verrucomicrobiia > Chthoniobacterales > UBA10450 > JACCTI01. Next base: position 3,585 of record JBJMWV010000404.1, read on the forward strand.
GTGCGCTGGTCGCCGCGGCGAAGCACCGCGTGCCGATCAAGTTCACGGCCGGACTTCATCATCCTGTCCGCCTCTTTCACGACAGCGTCCAGACGAAGATGCACGGGTTTCTGAATGTGCTCGGCGCAGGTGTCCTCGCGGCGGAACACGAGTGGGACGCCGTGCAAACCGCTGCGATGCTCGACGACGAATCCGCCGAGTCGTTTGCCTTCGACGACGACAGTTTTTCCTGGCGTGAATGGCGGCTGCCGACGGAGCGAATCCGCGCGCAGCGTGAGCTGGTCACATCATTCGGAAGCTGTAGCTTCGACGAACCGCGCGAGGATTTGCGCGCGCTGAATCTGCTCTAACATGCCGCTCCAGTCCTTCATCGACGTTGCACCCGACTCGCATTTTCCCCTTGAGAACCTGCCCTTCGGCGTCTTCAAGCCGGCGACCGGTCCGGCGCGAGTCGGAGTCGCGATTGGTGAGCAGATTCTCGATCTGTCGGTCCTGGAAGAGCAGGGGAAATTCAGCGGACCCGAGTTCAGGCACGTGCGCGCGTTTCACTACGATTCGCTTAATACCTTCCTCTCGTTAGGCAGAAACGCCTGGCGATCCGCGCGCGAAACGATCCAGCAGTTGCTCGCCGGGGATAACGCTGAGCTGCGCGACGATGCCGCGGTTCGTGCGCGTGCGTTTCACCAGCAACGCGATGTCACGATGCAGCTTCCCGCGCGCATCGCGAACTACACTGATTTCTACTCGTCCTATCACCACGCGCACAACGTCGGCACGATGCTTCGCGGTCCGGAGAACGCGCTCATGCCGAATTGGAAGTGGTTGCCGGTCGCGTATCACGGACGCGCCAGTTCGGTCGTCGTGAGTGGAACCGACGTGCGCCGGCCGCGCGGCCAGATCAAACCACCAGATGCGAGTGCGCCAGTCTTCTCGCCAAGTCGTGCGATGGACTACGAGCTGGAAACAGCGTTCCTCATCGGGCCCGGGAACTCGCTAGGCGAGCCGGTGCCGATCGCTCGCGCGCACGAACACATCTTCGGAATCGTGCTCATGAACGACTGGAGCGCGCGTGATGTGCAGACCTGGGAATACCAACCGTTGGGCCCGTTTCTCGCGAAGAATTTCTGCACGAGCATTTCGCCGTGGGTCGTGACGCTCGACGCACTTGAACCATTTCGTCGCCCGCTGCCGCCGCAGGATCCCGAGCCGCTCGAGTACCTTCGTGCGTCTAATGACTCCACGTTCGACATCAACCTCGAAGCGCAACTGCAGACCGCGAAGCTGGACGCACCACACACGATCACGCGGACCAACTTCCAGAACCTCTACTGGAGCATCGCGCAGCAGCTCGCACATCACACCGTGAATGGCTGCAATCTCCAGCCGGGCGACCTGCTCGCGAGCGGCACGATCAGCGGGCCGACGGAGCAATCGCGCGGGTGCATGCTCGAGCTGACCTGGCGCGGCGCGAATCCGATCCAGCTCCCGAACGGCGAAACGCGCAAATGGCTCGAAGACGGTGATCGCCTCACGATCAGCGGATATGCGCAGGGGGACGGTTATCGCGTCGGCTTCGGCGAAGTGACGGGGCGGCTCCTGCCTGCGCTCGCCTAACGATGCATCTCGTCCAGATCCTTCTGCCGACGCACGATAACGAGCAGGAGCCGATAGCCCGCGAAGAGTACGGGCGCGTGCGCGAAGAACTGACCGAGCGCTTCGGCGGTCTCACGGTTTACACTCGCGCGCCGGCCGAAGGTCTCTGGCGGATCAACGACAACTACACCAGTCGCGACGATATCGTGATCTTCGAAGTCCTCATCGCGGAGCTCGATCCGATCTGGTGGCGGAACTACCGGCACGATCTCGAAAAGCGGTTCCGCCAGGAGGCGATCCTGATCCGCGCGCAGCAAACGCAGCTGCTGTGATCCTGGAGCCGGTGCGCCCTCGCGCCGGGTTTTACGAATCGCTCGTTAGGCCCGCCGGCTTCGCGGGCTCCCGTAACGGGCGCGAGAGATCGTCTTTTACGCGATCGAGAATGCCATTCACAAATCGCCCCGAATCCGGGCCGCCAAACGTCTTCGCGAGCTCGATCGCTTCGTTGATCGAAACGACGGGCGGGATGTCATCGCGAAACAGCATCTCATAGATCGCGAGCCGTAGGACATTCCGATCGACGGGCGAGATGCGCTCGATGTTGTAGTTCTCGACGTAGCGCGCGATGCGTTCGTCGATCTGCGGGAGGTGCTCCATCATGCCGTCGATGAGCGGCTGTGCGAAGTCGCGCAC
>JBJMWV010000405.1:0-2498 GCA_045809985.1 Chthoniobacterales bacterium
AGAGGGCGGTTGCAGCGGCGAAATGCTTTTCCGCCGTGGCCATATCTTTCCGGGCCAGCGCCTCCGCGCCAGCAATCTGGTGATAATCAACCGAATCGCGCGCGCTTTCCGGCATCGCGTGCAGAACGGCTTCGCTGAGCTCACGTTGTCCGAACGCAAGCGCGCAACGCGCGAGGGCGAGTTGGTTGGCCGACGTCGGTTCGCCATAGACAATCTTTCGGCGCCAGTTGATCGCTTCCGCGCTTCGGGTTTTCTCCGCGATTTCCGCCATCGCACGGCACGCGGCGAGGTTTGCGGGATCGAGGTCGAGCAACCGGCGCGCGACAAGGACCGCGCTCTTGAAATCTCCTTTTGCGACGAAGGCCGCGGTCTGCTTCGCGAGATGTTGTTTACGCCACCCGCCGTAGCCGCGCAGTGCGCCACAGCCAAGAAGCGCGACAAGCGCGAGACAGCCGAGTCGGCGTCCGCATTTCAGGAGAAACGCGCGTCGTTCGATGGTGCGAACGTTACCGTTGCAACCGTCGGTCATTGCGTTTCGGAAATTGAGCGAGCGCTCGAGCAGATGAACATCGCGGTATAGTCGATCTGCACTGCGCCCAGTACTAGCAGCAGCCGTGCCGCTATAGCCGCTATGGCGATTTTGGCTCCCGCGTCGTCGCTGGCATAGCCTTAGCTCTGCACGAGGAGTGCGTCTCTCGTTCGTGCAGATTGGCTGCCTCGCCGTTGGCTTGATCCTGACTTCTCGAGTTCAGGCGACCGACCGGCGTTGGAGTGGAGCGGTCAGCACGGATTTCAGCGCGAATGGCAACTGGAGCGGTGCGGCGCCGGGAGCCAACGACAACGGCGTCTTCAATGGCGCGTTCACGAATCAGCCAAACGTCAGCGTTAATTCCTCGATTGGCGGGCTCTGGATGACCACCGGCGTTACGAGCAACGTCAACATTACAGGTACGGGCGGCGCGATTCTGTCGCTCAGTGGCAATACGATCAACGCCGCTGCGGGCCTCGGTATTCTGGTCGACAACACGAGCGCCTTCGCGTTGAGCATCTCGGCGAAACTCCAACTCGCAGGAATTCAAACCTGGCGGAACAACTCGGCGAATCTGCTCACCGTCGGCGACGTCGACCTTAACACGAACGCGCTGACGTTTGACGGTACGGGCAACACCGCAGTGACGGGCATTCTGAGCAATTCTGGCGGACTGACGAAGAGCGGAACCGGGACCCTGTTCCTTTCGGGTGCGAACACTTTCAGTGGCGGCCTGAGCATCCTGGCGGGTGCGGTTAATCTGCAAAACGGGACAGCGCTCGGTGCGACCGCGGCCGGAACGACGGTGTTCAGTGGTGCGGCGCTGCAGTTGCAGGGAGGCATCAACGTCGGTTCCGAACCGCTTACGATTTTCGGCAGCGGCATCGGTGCGACGGGCGCGTTGCGGAACATCAGCGGCAATAACACTTACGCGGGCGCGATCTCATTAAGCTCGGCGAGTACCATCGGCTCGGATGCCGGAGTGCTGACGCTCAGCGGGAACATCGGCGGCTCGAACACACTGACCAAGACCGGCGCGGGCACCTTGGCGCTTAACGGCGTGAACACCTACACGGGCAACACGACGATCAATGCAGGAACCCTGGCCGTTAATAACGCCAGCAGCTTGGGAGCGGCGAGTAGCGCCCTCACGGTGAACGCCGCTACGCTCGAGGTGACGAATGGATTCACGACCACGCGCTCGATCACCCTCGCGAACGCGAACAGCACGATCCAGGTCGATGCGGGTCAGACGTTCGCGGTTAACAGCACGATCATTGGCGGCGGACGGCTGAACAAGACCGGCGCCGGCACCATGGTCCTCGGCGCGAACAACAATTACGGCGGCGGCACCACCATCAACGGCGGCACGCTCTCGATTACTGCGATTAACAATCTTGGACAAAGCGGGGGAGCGACGATCAACGCCGGAACTTTGGAGATTGCTGCCAGCATCACCACGAAGGCCGCGTTCACGATCGGGAATGCGCTCAGCACTTTTCAGGTTGATGCGGGTCAGGTCTTCACTGTCGACAGGAATATCTCCGGCAGCGGCAGTCTGAACAAAACCGGCGCAGGAACGATGATTCTCGGCGGCAATAATCTCGGCTACACCGGCGCCACGAACATCAAGGACGGAACTCTCCGCATCACGCGGCAAGGCAAGCAGCTCCCGAATTCCACCAGTCTCAATGTGATGGGCGGGACGCTGGATCTGCAGACATTCGATGAGAGCGTCGGCGCAGTCACGCTCTACAGCGGCTCCATTATCGGCACTGGACGGGGGCAGATCACCGGCACCTCCTACACTCTGGAGAGCGGTCTGATCAGCGCGATCGTGGCTGGCAGTGCCGGCGTCGTTAAACAAAATTCCGGCACCGCTATCCTGACGGGCGTTAACACCTACACCGGCGGCACGACGATCAATGGCGGCAATCTTGCGATCAACAACGCGAGCAACCTGGGCGCG
>JBJMWV010000406.1:0-7583 GCA_045809985.1 Chthoniobacterales bacterium
GTGCGCGTCGCAAATGATGAGCACTTCTCTGTCAGCTTCATTCCGGAACTGATCACCGCAACGTTGGATCTCTTGATCGATGGTGAAACGGGCATTTGGCATCTCGCTAACGACGGCGTGGTGACAGCGGAGGAGTTGCTGGCACGCGCCGCCGCGATGTTGCAGCTCGACACGAATTTAATCGAAGCCGTTCCAAGCTGGAGTTTGCGTCGACCTGCGCCGCGAGCACGAATGCGCGCTTTGACGAGCGAGCGTGCACGTCTCCTCGGCTCATTCGACGTCGCGCTGCAGCATTACTGCAACGAACTGCCGCCGCTCTTGGAAGAGCTCGAACCGGCGGTTGGCGGCGAGTAAGAACGAACATCCGGGATTGTGCCCGGTCGCGTTTTTTCAGACGAACATGTCTGTCATGCCCCCCATGGAGCCTAACGAGTCCATTGCGCTTCGCGCCCAGGGCGCTGAGTTGATCGACGAAGGCGTCCGTTACCGCACCTGGTGCAAACACACCAATCTGTCGGTCGTTGTCGTCGATCGTGACCAGAAGGTGCTCCGGCGAATTCCGCTCGAAGCTGATGGTGGCGGCTACTTCAGCGCAATCGATCCCGATGGCCGCGCCGGCGATCTTTACCAATACAAGTTCGGGGAGAGCCACGGCTGGCCGGATCCAGCATCGCGGTTTCAACCACTCGGCGTGCACGGGCCTTCCATGGTCGTCGATGCAAACGCGTTCTCGTGGAGCGATGACGACTGGCAGGCGCCGCCGTATTCCGAGCTCATCATCTACGAACTGCACATCGGCACATTCACGAACGAGGGGACGTTTCGCGCCACAATAGACAAGCTGCCAGAGCTCGCCGCGCTCGGCGTTAACGCAATAGAGATCATGCCGATTGCCGATTTCCCCGGCGATCGGAACTGGGGCTATGACGGCGTTTCGCTTTACGCGCCATCGCGCGCCTACGGAACGCCGGATGATTTGCGTTCGTTAGCCGACGCCGCGCACGCGCACGGTCTCGCGGTGATTCTCGACGTCGTCTACAACCACATGGGTCCCGACGGCAATTACCTCGGCGTTTATCACAGCGGCTATTTCAATCCGAAGCACCAGACGCCGTGGGGCGCCGGACTGCATTTCGAGGAAATCGCGGTGCGTGAGTTCTTCGCCGATAACGCGCCGTACTGGATGCGCGAGTTCCACATCGACGGCTTCCGACTCGATGCCACGCACGCGATTGAGGATTTTTCCGAGCGCCATATTCTCGCGGAGATTGCGGAACGCGTGCACTCGTTAGGCGGGTTTCTCGTCGCGGAAGACGAACGGAACGAACCCAACCTGCTCCGCAGCGTCGACCGCGGCGGCCTCGGATTCAATGGCGTCTGGTCGGATGACTTTCATCACATTGTGCGCGTCATGCTCACGAGGCAGCGCGAAGGGTATTACGAAAACTTCCGCGGCACGGCTGATGAACTAACGGAGACACTCGAGCATGGCTGGCTCTTTCGCGGTCAGCGCAGACGCGAGGACGGTCATCTGCGCGGCGGCGAATCAATCGAGTTCGCGCCCGAGCAGTTCATTTACTGCATTTCGAATCACGATCAGGTCGGGAATCGCGCCTTCGGTGAACGGCTCGGCCACATCGTTGAGCCTGCGGCGTATCGCGCGGCCTCGGCGCTTCTCTGTCTCGCGCCTTACACGCCGATGTTGTTCATGGGCCAGGAATGGAACGCCTCGACACCGTTTCAGTTTTTCACCGAACACAATGCGCAACTCGGCAACCTGATCACACAAGGGCGACGGCGGGAATTCGAGCACTTCGGGGCGTTCCGGGATCCGCAAGTGCGCGAAAGAATTCCGGATCCGCAATCGGAGAGCACATTCCTCAACTCAAAATTGCGCTGGGACGAATTGCGTAAGCCGGAGCACGCTGAGATCCTCGCGCTTTACCGCGAGTTCCTGCGCCTTCGCAGAACACACCCGGCGTTGCGCGATCGCTCGCGTAGCAACTGGAACGTCCGGCAGACAGACAACGGGATCGTGCTGCTCGAGTTCGGCGATGCGATCACGGTTGCGATCGATCTCCTCGGCGGGCACGAGGCGCCAATCCTGGCCGGAAAATGGAAGCCGCTCCTTTCGTCGAATGACCAAAATTTCGGAGGCGATGCGTCGGCAGATTTCCGCGTGCCGACGACGCTCGTCTACGACCGCGCCTAACGAGTGGTTGCGCTAACGCGCAACGAGCACGAGCCGGCGCGAATGTCGCGGCAGGCGCTGCAAACAAGGCGAGACGCATTGCGCCGCCGATCCGACCACCAGCTTGCTCCGCTCTTTCGCATCGGCGAGCGTCCGAATTCGCCTAACGAATAGTGATTTGAACGTCGCGCCGAAATCACGCACTCGGTCCGTGAAGCTGCGACGGGCGCCGATTGCGATTCGGAGTAACGACTTTGGCGGCGAATGCTGCAGCCAGTAAAGCCCACCACTTTCGGTGATCGTCCGTTTCATGCGAAACCTCCGTGTTCTCCTGCGAATCGCTAACCGCTGGTGCGGCGGTCGCGTCGATTAAGTGGCGAGCGGCGGGTTCGCTTGCGGCATGACGCCGTCTTCTTCCCAGAGCCGAGACCAATCGCTCCACGAACGTTTCGAAGTCAGCGGATTCCCGGGATAAACCCATTCGTGCGGGCCGCCGGTGCAGCCTTCGGTCGGGCAGCTCAACTTCGGTTTGCCGCGGACGAGAGAGACTTCGACTTGCCGACCCGAGATGCGCTTCTCGCAGAGAACGCAGACGCGATGATCATCAAGCGAGGCCCACTTCCTATAAGTGTCACCGCGTCGGAGAAGATCGAGTTTATCAGCGCGTGGCGGATGCGGCCTCATTGCTCCGCGCATAATGCCGTTTTTCCTCATTTCGCCGCAATAAGCAGGTCTCCCAAATCAGCCATAGGTGAAACACCTAGACACTCGGCGCGCGGATTCGTTCGTTAGTCCCCAAGAAAAATAAATCACATGCGCGCCATCCAGTTGTCGTGACTCGGACGTTTACACATCGCAAGGGCCAAAGGGGAAGAGGCGGCGCGGATTTGCTACGTAGGACATCGCGAATGTTTCCGGGTAATCCGCGCCGCTGAACCTTACGCGAGTTTCTCGGTCGCGTAGATGTTCACGTCGAAGCCGTCGACGAAACACACATGCTCCGGAGCATCGGGTAATTCCGTGAAGCCATCGAGTCGCGCTGGCAGCGCGGATGACAACTGCACCTCGACATCGCGCGTCCGATAAGGCGCATGCGAGACCTGCCCGCGCACGAGCGATCCGGCGCGGCGCGCAAAGAGGTAGTAGCGCTCGAGGAGGAAGAACTCGAGCGAGTCAGGCGCGAGATCGCGCGGCTCGCCGACGCCGCGGTAACGATATTGCGCGAGTTCATCACTGCCGGGGCGGCGACAGGTGTAATCAATGAATTCGCCAGTCATCGCGCTCATCTCCGCGTTTCGATACTCGAGGCCGGTGAGCGCGCGCGCCGCGATGACGGCGAGCGGTTGATTGCAATCGAGTGAATAGAACCAGACGCCGGGCGTGCCATTCGGATCGAAGACGTAGGTGCGGACATTCAACTCCTGGAAATCAGAAATCCACGGCATCGTGGGCAGGCCGACCGGCCGGACGTTGCGCATGAAAAACGGAACGACGCCGATGAACGCGTCGCCGTTGAAAGTATCGACCGTGAGTTCTTCTGGCAGCGTTGCCTGAATACGCGCGGCGGGCAGCCGCCAATGCAGGAAGAGGAGCGACTCCCAGCGTTGATACATGACCTGCGGCCGACGGCCATCAGGCTCACGTGCGGCGAGGCGTGCTGCTGGATCGATTGTTGTCATAGCGTGGCTCGGTGCTGAATCGCGCTCGCGTGCCGCGATGGCTGCGATGCGGGCGGCAGGCGATTTTCTGACAATCATGCAATCCAGCTAGGTAAGCAGCAGCGTTCCCCGTTTGCAGAATGACCATGCAGGCGAAGAGGGCGCGACAATTTGAAAGTGAGCAAGCAGCGGAGGCGCAGCGCGAACTCGACCTTTATTGCAAAGAATTTCCGCGCAGTCCTTCGGCCCGGCAGCGACCCCGCCTCATGCTTCGCGGCAAGAGCTGGATCGCGTTACTTGGCAGCACGCTGCAGGATGGGATAGCCGGAATCGGCGGAACAGTGCGTGCGGCGTTGCGCGCGTTCGACGTGCAATACACAACTGCGAAACATCGCAGTTAGTAAGCGCGCGGGAAACTCTCGCAATTCGCGCGGCGTCTCAGGTATCACCTCCGCATGTGCCGTCCGCTTTATCTCGCATCGATTGCCGCCGCGCTTTCACTCTTCGCCGCTCCGCACGCCGCCTTCGCGCAATCGGAAGCAGAGCGACTGGAGAAGCTCGAGCGTGCGGTTGAGCAACTGCAGAAACGCAACGCCGACCTCGAGCAGGAAGTTCGCAGCCTGAAGCACAAACCCTCCGCATCCGCGGAGCAACGTGAAGTAGCAGCTAAACCTGCGACGAGCGACAGCAAGACCATCGTCGAGCAAACGACCACGAAGGAAGAGAAGAAGCCGGTCTATACCGCGGCGGCGGCAGATGAATTCAAGCTGACGCTCGGTGGTTATGTTCAGGCGCAGTTTGAAGGTGGTGATCCCTTCGCCTTCGAAGGACGCTTTGGCTCGGCGGAACTGAAGGACCGTTTTCGTCTCCGCCGCGCTCGCGTCACGATCACCGGTGATTACACTGAGCACTTCGATTTCAAAGTCGAAGGCGACTTTTCCTTCAGCGACACCGCTTTGACGATCCGCGATGCCTCCGGCCGGACCCTCGGCTCGAATTCCACCCGGACCAGCTTCTCCGCGACAGATGTTTTCGTTAACTGGCACACCTATCCGGAGTTCAACATCAAGGTAGGGCAATACAAGGCGCCCTTCGGCCTCGAGCAGCTAACACCCGATCCAGTTGTCATCACAATCGAGCGATCGCTGATTACCGATTCGGTAACACCGGAACGGCAAATCGGTGTGCAGGTCTGGGGTAAACCGCTCGCCAACATTTTGCCGGAACAAAAGGACCTCCTGACTTACTACGCGGGCGCTTTCAATGGCACCGGACGCAACATCACGGTGAACGACAACAACGAGTTCATGTACGCCGGCCGCCTCGAGGTGCAGGCGATGAAAACGAAGGTCCTAAACAACGATGCGAGCCTGAAGTTCGGAGTGGATGGCGTTTATAGCCGCGACGATGCCGGCACGACGGTCTCCAATGTTATCCGCGAAAATAGTGATGGCTCGCTCGCGGCCTACAACCTTCCTTCCGCCGGTGAGCGGGTCGAATATGGTTTCGACGCCTCGTTTAATATCGGCCCTTTCGATCTGGTAGCTGAATACCTGGATGACCGCATCAGCCCGCGTCGGGTGAATAACATCAACCCGCTCTTCACCACTTTCGAGCCAAACGGCTATTACGTGCAGGCGAGCTACGTTGTCATTCCGAAGGCACTCCAGCTCGTAGCTAAGTGGGAGAGCTTCGATCCGGATCAATTCAGCGACGACGATCTCCACTCGATTACCGGCGGCGTGAACTACTTCATCCACGGCAACAACATCAGGCTGGCTGCGAACTACATTCATACCTGGGCCAATTTCCGGGAGAGCCGCAGCCTCGGACCATCGGAGTTCGACGAAGTAATCGTTAGACTCCAGCTGATGTTCTAGTTCTCCCGTCTGAGAATGCCGCCTGCGGCGAATGGTAGGTATGCATTCAAGATTTCCGATGTTCTTCTTCGCGCCGGAACATGGCGGCGACGCGGTCACTGGCGGCGGTCATCCTGCAAACGTCTCGCCACCGCTCGATGTCGAAATGGGCGAAGCCTTCGACGACGAGCCGCGCGGCCGTGGACAAGTTCCAGGGCTGGGAGTTCCGGGAACGAAGACGAATCCGGTCGGCGCATTCCGCGACGCGATCGAAGCTCGGGCGCGTGAGATTTGGGAAGAGGAAGGCCGGCCTGACGGTCGAGCCGACGAACATTGGCTGCGCGCGGAGGCGGAGCTTGGCCAGCGGAACAGTTGATGGCTGCGAAGAAAAACGTGCCGTTCACGATCGGCGTGGTCGGTCACTTCGGCCTTGCCGTTCGTGATCCGAAGAAGAGCGCCGCATGGTTCGAGCGCGCGCTTGGGTTGAACAAGCAGTTTGAATTTGAAGACGGCCTCGCGGTCGGAAACGACAACGTCACGATCGCGCTCCAGAAAGGCACGCCGTCCCCAGAGACGTTCGATCACATGTCATTTCACCTGCCGGACATGAAGACTTTGCGCAAAGCGCTCGAGCATCTGAAGAGCATCGGCGCCGACATCGAAGATCCGGGCGACGAGATCGGTCCGGAAGCACCCGGCTCGAAGAACATGGGCCTCTGGTTCCACGATCCTGACGGATACCGCTGGGAACTCAGCGTGCAGGGCGGTCGCGCCTAACGAGTGATCGTTAGATCAGGCCGCGCCGACGAAAGTCGCCGACGTTGCCGCCAGACGATCGCTCGATCAGATCGATCGTAAATTTGAGCAGGCAAACTTCCCACGCTTCGTCGACACCCTGAATCACCGCGCTGCGCAGCTCGCCGGAATTCTGCACCTGCACTTTTGTGCGCTCGACCACGGCATCGAGTGAGTCGCGCACCGTGTTCTCGGTCACGCCCGTTTTGCGGAACTGAAATCCATAGCGAAGTACCGCGACGTTCCGCAGCCGTTCGCGCAGGCGATCCGCGTAATGCTGCGCTTGTTCACCAAAGCCATCGAGGAGCAGCCGCGCAAAGTGATCCGGCGTCAGAATCTGCGGCCGCTCGGCGTGAATCTCGCCATCACGCACGCGCACCTGATTCACGCTGTCCATCAACTCCGAGATGAGGAAGAAGCGAAAGCTGGTTGTGCCGAAGGTCGCGATCTGTTGCTCAGGCGCGAGAATCACCTGCGTGTTCTCAGCCGCGTATTGAATGTCGTCTTCGCTCCACATCTTCGGTCAGACGATAGGCGAGCTTGATCCATTCAACCACTCGTTAGTCAGCGATCGGTGGCACGGCCGGCGGTGAAGTCGAACGCGCGCCGCGCCAGACTCGAAACATTTCGAAGCTGAAGATCGCCACCGCGCTCCAGATCAACCCGAAGGTGATCAAGTGCGCGCGCGTGAAGGGCTCGTGGTAGAGAAACACACCGAGAAAAAATGTGCAGCTCGGCGCGATGTATTGGAGAAAACCGATCGTCGTTAGCCGCAGATGTCGCGCCGCATGTCCGAACCAGACCAGCGGTAAGCCTGTGATGACACCGCTGCTGACGAGGAGCAACGTGAGATCGAGATGCTGCGTCGCAACCGCCACTCCCCTGCTCTGCCAAAGAACGAGAAACGCGATCGCAACCGGTGCGAGTAGCGTTGTCTCAAAGAATAATCCCGGAATCGCAGCGGTGCCGGAGAGCTTGCGGAGCAATCCGTAAAGGCCCCACGAAAAGCAGAGGCTGATCGCGACCAACGGAAAACGTCCGTAGCCGAAAGTCAGATTCAGCACGCCAATCGTCGCGAGA
>JBJMWV010000407.1:0-2448 GCA_045809985.1 Chthoniobacterales bacterium
GTGTTCTTCTTCGCCCCGATGCCCGACATCGAGATGGAGGACGATTATCATGTCGACGATGCCGGACCCACGGCGCGCAAATCCATCTGGTCGCACCCGCATTTCTGGATGGCGGTGATCGCGCAGTTCCTCTACATCGCGGCGCAGGCCGGCATCTTTAGCTTCTTCATAAACTACATGACCTCCCAGGTGCCCGCGGTGCCGTCATCCTGGGCCGCCGCGAAACCCGATTGGTTCGAGACGCACACCAATGGTCTGCTCGGGTTCAGTAACAAAGGCGCCTCAAACCTCGCCTCGTTAGGCTTCCTCTGCTTCCTCATCGGCCGCTTCACCGGCAGCGCCATTCTGAAAAAGTTTACTCCTTACAAAGTGCTGGCGTGGTATTGCGTTCTCGCGTCCGTGCTTTGCCTGCTCGTCTTCTTCAAGGTCGGCTGGATCTCGGTCGTCTCCGTCTTTCTCACCTACTTCTTCATGTCGATCATGTTCCCGACCATCTTCGCGCTCGGGATCTTCGGCCTCGGCCAATCCGCGAAGAAGGCGTCCTCCTTCATCGTCATGGCGATCATGGGCGGCGCAGTCCTGCCGAAGGTCATGGGCGCGATCGCCGACCGCTACGACCTGTCACGCGGCTTCATCGTGCCGATCATCTGCTTCGCCTTCGTCGCATTCTACGGCTTCATGTGGCCGCGCCTGAGTAATGCCGAAGGCGCGGTCAGCGTTTCGACAACCGGCGGCCACTAGATGTCCGCGACGTTCGAGCTCGATCACGCGAAGCTCGCGGCCGATCCGCGCTTCGCCACCATCGCGGAAGAGCTCAGCACATTCTCGCCGATCCATTCGCCCGAATCCTTCAACCGCTACTGCCGCGAAGCGTGCCGCTTGTGGGGTCGCGAGTTTCCCGAAGGCATCGGCGAGACTGAGCAATTCGCGCGTTTGCTCCAGCAGATCGAGAACACAAAGGACAACGTGATTCGCACCGGGTGGGGAGGAGTCGTGATCACCTACCACGAGCATCCGCGCGTCGAGAAGTATCTTGTCGTCCGCAAGGGCGGCTATCTCGCGCTCGAAATGCACGAAGAGAAAGACGAGCGGCTCGAAGTTCGCGAAGGCGCCGGCTTGATCCTGTGGCGACCACCGGACGAGCGCCCGCTCACGGTCGAAGCGCTCCGCCCGCACGCCGAGTTCCACTTTGCTCCCGGCATCGAGCATTGCATCATCGGCACGGAAGACTTGCTCGTCTTCGAGCGCTCGACCGACCCGAAAGGCATGGACCAGGATTTGATCTTCATCTACACACCCGATGCCATGGGCCCGTCCCCGACGAAGTGATGCCTGCTGACTTCTACGCCTTTGGTGAAATTCTCTGGGATTGTCTTCCATCCGGTAAGCACGCCGGCGGCGCACCCTTCAATGTCACCGCGCACCTCGCGCAAATTGGCGTTACTTCCGCGCTCATCTCATGCATTGGTCAGGATCCGCTGGGCGACGAGATCCTGCAGGTCGCGCGCGACAAGAAGGTGAACACCGACTTCGTCACGCGAGCGCGTATCGGACTGCAGACCGGCACGGTGCTCGTCACGCTCGATGAGAATCGCAACGCCACCTATGAGCTGGTTCAACCTGCGGCCTGGGACGAGATCCGTGTTCCCGCCGAAGCGCTCGAAGCGGTCTCACGAGCGCGCGCCTTTATCTACGGCTCACTCGCCGGCCGTTCGCCTTACAATCTCGATCAGCTCGCGAAGCTCCTGGAGGTAAAAGGCCCAATTAAGTTCTTCGACGTCAATCTGCGGCCGCCCTTTGCCGATCCAAAGCTTGTCGTCGAACTCGCAAAACGCGCCGATGTCCTGAAGTTGAACGATCTCGAAGTCGGCCAGCTCGCGCATTGGATCCAGACCGGCGAAGCTGCACCCGACACACCACGCGACGATGCCGCGATCGCGCGCGATTGCGAGATCCTCGCGCAGGCGACAAACACCTCGCGGGTCTGCGTAACTCGCGCCGAGAACGGCGCCGCCTTGTGGGACAACGGCCAGCTCACTACCGCGCCCGCACCCCACGTCGAAGTGCGCGATACCGTCGGCGCCGGCGACGCCTTCATGGCCGGCCTGATGGTTGGCCTCACGAAAGGAACCGAGCCCCACAAAGTGCTCGAAGACGCCTGCCGCCTCGGCGCCTACGTCGCCTCGCATTACGGCGCGTCGCCATTGTTGCCGCGGGAGTTAGTCGCGCCGCTGCAATAGTTGTAGCGCGTCTGCCTGCTGCGTTAGAGATTAGCCCGCGCCCGCCGTCTGCTTCGCGTGCCGGCCTGCGCTGATCTCCTCGATCATCTTGCGATTGAACGCCGGGATATCGTCCGGCTTGCGACTCGTCACCAGCCCGTTGTCCACCACCACTTCCTCGTCCACCCAATTGCCGCCCGCGTTCTTCACATCCGTCTGAACGGAGCCA
>JBJMWV010000408.1:0-2394 GCA_045809985.1 Chthoniobacterales bacterium
ATTGGCGGCGCAAGAGATGATCGATTTTTTCGTGCAGGTGACGGATCTCGAGCTCGGCTTTGAGGTTCACTTTGTAGTCGTTCTCAGCCCGTAAACGATCGCGCGCTTCGCTGCGGTTCTGGCTCATCATGATGATCGGGGCCTGGATCGCGGCGAGACAGGAGAGGATGAGATTGAGAAGGATGAACGGGTAGGGATCGAAGCCCTTGTTCATGAAGACGAAGGCGTTGGCCGCGATCCACAAGAGCAGGACGGCGCCGAAACTGATGATAAATCTCCAGCTGCCACCGAAAGTGGCGATATGATCCGACAAGCGTTCGCCGAAGGTCAGCTTGCGCTCGATGTTTTTCAATGTTCTCCGTCAGCAATTCATGCTGTTGCAGGCTCTCAACGACTTCCTGATCGAGCGCGGTCAGCTCGCCGATCTCCTCCTGCAAGGTTCCCTTGACGTATTCCTTCCGGAAAATCCCGAGATCGTCGAAGCAGATGAACCCCTGAGGATCCCACTCCGGCCGCTTCGATTTGATGAACTCGGCCAGAGACGGCCGCACGTTCTCTCCAATCGCGCCGTTAATGGGCGATTTTGTTTTGCCGCAAATCTGACAAACCGGCCGATGGCTCTGCGCGTCGCTCACGCATCGAGTAAAGGTATGCGTGCTTCAATTGTCGATTGCATCTTGAACGGAAAAGGCTCGACCCTAAGCTAGCGCCCGATGGAAGAAGCCGAAGTGCCGCTCGAAGGTCTGCATGAGGAAACTCATCACGCTGCGGAACACAGCGGGGTGCGCTGGATCTCGTGGGTCGCGCTCAGCACTGCGATTCTCGCTGTCTTCGCTGCAATCACCGGATTGCTTTCCGGCCAGCACGCGAACGAAGCGATGATGGCGCAGATCGAATCGTCCGATCAGTGGGCTTACTATCAGGCGAAAGGGATCAAAGCGGCCGTGCTCGATGCGAAGATGACGCTGAGCGGCGGAACGCCGATCGAACAGGACCGCGCGAAAGCAGAGAAATATCAGGAAGAGCAGGGTGAAATCCAAAAGGAAGCGCGCGCTAAAGAAACGGAGGCGAAAGCGAATTTTCATCAGCACGAAACATTCGCGCACGGCGTGACGATGTTTCAGATAGCAATCGCGGTCGCGGCGATTTCGGCGTTAACGAAGCGCAAAGCCTACTGGGTCATGAGCATGGTCTTCGGTCTTGCCGGGTGCGTATTTCTCGTGCTCGGCTTCTTCGCGCACTGAGCGATGCGCGTGCTCGCGATCGACGCGTCACTCCGCAGCAGCGGCGTGGCGATTCTCGAATCCGAGCGCGGACAAAATCGCGCCCTTTATTTCGGCACGATCAAAAACGCGACTGCGTTAACGTGCTCGCGTTGCCTGGTGGCGATTCGCGAGCGGCTGGTCGAGCTGATCGGTGAATTCGAGCCGGATTGCTGCGCGATGGAGGCGGTCATTTACGTGCAGAGCCATAAGGTTGCGATTCTGCTCGGTGCCGCGCGCGGCGCGGCCATGCTGGCGGCGGCGGAACGCGGTCTTCCAATTTTCGAGTATGCGCCGACGCGCATCAAACAGGCGACTGTCGGGCGGGGTGGCGCCGACAAATCCCAAGTCGCGCTCATGATTCGAGCAACACTCGGACTGACGACTACGCCGCAATCGGACGAAGCCGACGCGCTCGCGATTGCGCTCACCCACGTCCACGCGGCGGAAGCGGCCCGGCTGGGTGTGCCGACTGGAGCTCGCATATGAGCGCAGCTTGGAGAATGTCATGTCGAGCCTGTCGAGACATCCTCGTTCTCTGCTGATCGGAGATTCCTCGACTACGCTTCGCTTCGCTCGGAATGACAAAGGTCTCGATTAATTCACGCTGGCTTGGTCGGATCAGCTACGCCGATGCGCTCGCGATTCAGGAGGAAATCGTGGCCCGTAAAACAGCGGATCACGATGCGCCGGACGAATTGCTCCTCCTCGAACACGAACCTGTCTACACGATCGGACGCACGCCTGATCAATCGAGTCTGCGCGGCGGCGAGCATTTGCCGCATCCGCTTTTCCAAATCAATCGCGGTGGTCAGGCAACCTATCACGGGCCGGGTCAGCTCATCGGTTATCCGCTGATCAATTTGCGCAAATATGCGCCCGACCTGCATCGTTATCTCCGCTGGATCGAGGAAGTCTTAATCGAGTTGCTTGCCGGCTACGGAATCGCTGCACGGCGACGCGAAGGCCTCACCGGTGTGTGGGTCGAAGATCGCAAGATCGCTTCGATCGGTGTCGGCGTGCGCCATTGGATTACGATGCATGGCTTCGCACTCAATGTGTGCGGCGATCTCGCCGCGTTCGATCAGATCACGCCCTGTGGAATCACGAACGTGACGATGACATCGATCGA
>JBJMWV010000409.1:0-2811 GCA_045809985.1 Chthoniobacterales bacterium
GACTTCGTCACGCCGCCCCGTTTCTCGTCGACCCGCAGAATGTAGTAGTTACCACCCAGTTCGACGATCCGGCTGATCTTCTTCGCCGGCAGGTTGAACGCCACTTTCTCCAGTTCAGGGGCAAGCGTCTTGCGCCCGATCCAGCCCCAGTCGCCACCTGAATCGCGCGAGACATCTTCGGAATACATCTGCGCCATGCGCTCAAAATCCGCGCCGCCGGCGAGCTTGCTCAGGATCTCTTCCGCGAGCGCTTTTTGCGACGCAGCGTTCCCGTCGACGGAGTGACTCGGGACCATGATCATGCGGAGCTTGATCTCTTCCTTGGTCGTGAACTCGTCCTTGTGATTCTTGTAATATTCCTGAATGCGAAGCGGTGAGGCGGCCGTGTTCGGCTTCACGTTTTTGCCACGCATCGCCGAGACGATGATCTTGTTGAACTCCTCGTGCTTAAACTGGCTGAGCGAGTAGTTCTGCGCCTGGAGCGTCTTCATGAACGCATTCCGGTCGCCGCCAAAATTCTCGCGAATAATGTCGTTCATCCGCTGCTCAACGAAATATTCCGGCAGGTCGAGTTTATCTTCGTGGAACTTCTGCACGATCAGCTCGCGATCGATCAAGTCTTGCAGCGCATTCGCGCGCACCTCCTTCAGCTTTTCCTGCAACTCCGCGCCCGTGTATTGCTGGCGGAGCAATCGTTCACGCGGTGCGATGACGGCGCGGACCTGCGAGTAGGTGATGACGGTGCCGTTTACGGTCGCCGCGATGCCATCGATGACTTCGGCTTCGCCGTGCGAAACCCTGTTTGATTCAGCCGCGTCGACTGATCCCTGATCAGTGCTCGAGCTGGTGGTCGGTAACGCGACACTTGCAGTCGATTGCGAGCTGGACGCAGGCGTTGAAGTGGTCCGCGTCGGCTTCGGATTCAACGCAGAGGAGCGTTGTGCGAAACCAGGCAGAGCGGCGCTGACCACAGCGACGGTGACGAGGGCGAGGGGACGAATCATCATCAATTCAAACGTTCTTCGTTAGTTCGACAACTTCGGCGAGGTTACGGTTCAGGTCGCCGCCGCTTAGCCGAGGAAATTTGCCGCCCACTAGGATGTAATCCCCGCGACGTGTCAGCATTAGCTTCGCGTCGCGGACCTCCACGCGGGTGATCCCGGCTTTGGCTGCGGCGAGTTTGATTTCGGTCAGGGCGAGCAAATTGTCAACCGCGTCCGGGAACTTGCCGAAGCGGTCGCGCCACTCCTTGCGCAAGCGATCCCACTGCTCGCGTGTGCTGATTTGCGCGAGGTTTCGGTAGGCCTGAATGCGCAGGGTGGTGTCGCCGATGTAGCTCGTTGGGATGAAGGCGGGCAACTTCTCGTTAGGCCCGACCGGCGCGAATTCGGCTTCATTTGTGGCAACGAAATCGAGTTGCACGGAGACTTCGATGCGCGCCTTGTACTTCTCGCCTTTGAGCTGCGCGACGGCTTGCTTGAGCAACTGGCAATAGAGATCGAAACCGACCGCGACGATGTGTCCGCTCTGTTGCGTACCGAGAATGCTGCCTGCGCCGCGGATCTCGAGATCGCGCATTGCAATGCGAAAACCTGCGCCTAACGAGCTGTATTGCTTGATCGCGTTGATACGTTTTCGCGCCGCCCCGACTGTCATCATCTCGCGCGGAAGCAGCAGATAGGCGTACGCCTTATGTTCGGCCCGACCGACACGGCCGCGCAGCTGATACAAATCCGCGAGCCCGAAACGATCCGCACGATCGATGATGATGGTGTTCGCGTTTGGAATATCGAGACCGCTCTCGATGATCGTCGTGCAAACGAGCACGTCGGTCTTGCCCGCCACGAAACGCTCCATGACAGACTCGAGCTCATCCGCGTCCATCTGTCCGTGACCGATGTCGACGCTCGCTTCCGGGCAGAGCTCCGCGATCCGATCACGCACCTTCTCGATCGACTGCACGCGATTATGCAGAAAATAAACCTGACCCTGCCGCTCCAACTCCCGATTGATTGCATCGCGGATGATCCGCTCATCGTAACCGCAGACGACCGTCTCCACCGGCAACCGATTCAGCGGCGGCGTCTCAATCGTCGACATGTCCTTCACGCCGACTAACGAGAGGTAGAGCGTGCGCGGAATTGGCGTCGCGGAAAGCGTGAGCACGTCGACGAGCTTGAACAGCTCCTTGAACTTCTCCTTGTGCAGCACACCGAAACGCTGCTCTTCATCGATCACCACGAGGCCGAGATCTTTGAAGACAATGTCGCCGGAGATCAGCCGATGCGTCCCGACAACGATGTCGACTCCGCCTGCCGCAAGTTCCTTCAGCACTTTCTTCTGCTCACCTTGCGAACGGAAGCGGCTCATCATTTCGACGCGCACCGGGTAGTCGTGCATGCGCTGCCGGAATGTTTCGAAATGCTGCTGCGCGAGCACCGTCGTCGGCGTGAGCACCGCGACCTGCCTGCCGTCCATCACCGCTTTGAACGCAGCGCGGATCGCGACTTCGGTTTTACCGAAGCCTACATCGCCGCAGATCAGGCGATCCATCGAGCGCGCCTGTTCCATGTCGCGCTTCGTGTCCTGGATCGCCTTCAACTGATCGACGGTCTCCTGGTAGGGGAACGCCTCCTCGAGCTCCTGCTGCCACGGCGTGTCGACGGGGAACGCGTGCCCCGGACTGTGCACACGCGTCTGGTACAGCACGACCAGCTCCTGCGCGATCTGCGTGACCTCGGCCTTGACGCGTGCCTTCGTCTTCGCCCAGTCGCCGCCGCCGAGACGGCTCAGCGTGGGCTGGTCACCGCC
>JBJMWV010000410.1:0-2670 GCA_045809985.1 Chthoniobacterales bacterium
CGCAATCGTCGTCACGACCGCTAAGGCCGAGACTGTCTTCCGCTTGCTTAACGAGAGCACGAGCAGGCCTAGCACCGCGAACCACCAAACCGGTGAAAGCGAGAACCACGCGATTAGAAAGAAGGCAGCCGTTCCAGCGAGACTTCCGAGAATGTCGAACGTGTAAGCAGTAAGCGGCGGTGTCTTCGCGAACAGCTCGCCTAACGAACGGGCCAGCGGGATGAACGCAGCCGCGACGAAGGTGAAGATGAGCGGCAGCAGGATGAAGCTTTCCGCCCGCGCCACGCCGGTCGTGCCCGAACCGAAGTAAAGGACGTCAGTCGACGCGATATTCAGCTCAAATCGATTCACCGCCACGACCGCGGTGAGCGCGAGCAGCATGAGCGGGAACGACGGAAACCGAAACCGCGCCCGCCGCGCGGCG
Source organism: Chthoniobacterales bacterium (assembly GCA_045809985.1). Taxonomy (GTDB): domain Bacteria; phylum Verrucomicrobiota; class Verrucomicrobiia; order Chthoniobacterales; family UBA10450; genus JACCTI01. Next base: position 425 of record JBJMWV010000410.1, read on the forward strand.
AGCATTCCCAAGCCCATCCCAAGAAACGACGCGAGCAGGATGAAGTTCGTGAAGTAGCTGAGATACCGCACATAGGCGGGGATCCAGCGAATGCAGAGCAACTCGAAGAAGAGCAGCGTGAAGGAGAAGAGGAAAATGCGCCGCGTCGCGTCGTTCATCTGTTTATCCAGGTTTATTCAGATCGTGATAAAGCGCTGATGCCATACAAAGATCGCGATTTATGCGAGACGTTGCAGAATCGCTTCGCGACCTTATGCGGCTCACACTTGTAGCGCTATTTGGCATTTTTGTTTTGGCGAGCTGCTCGCGTCAGAACTCGTTAGGCAACGCGCCCATTGAGCTCAGCGTCTTGATGGACGCCGATGTCAATGGCGACTGGCATGCGTTCATCAGTGAGTTCGAAGCGCAAAATCCCGGCGTTCACATCAATTATGTTGAGGGCCCAAGCGAGACGAACGCGCGCGAAGATCTTTACGTCACATCGCTGCTCGGCGGGCAGGCGGTTTACGACATCATCTACGCGGACACCGTCTGGATCCCGAAATTTGCCGCGGCCGGTTGGCTCGAAGACCTGACCGATCGCTGTCCCGCGGAACGTTGGAATGAATTCATTCCCGGCGCCATCGAAGGCGGAAAATACAAGGGCCGCATCTATCGTGTGCCGCAACACGTCGACGTCGGCATGTTTTTTTATCGGCGCGATCTGCTCGAAGCGGCTAACGAACAACCGCCGGACACGTTCGACGATCTCGTCCGCATCGCGCAAAAGCTACAGCAGCCTGAGCAGCTCTGGGGTTATGTCTGGCAAGGCAAACAGTACGAAGGTTTGATCTGCGATTTCATGGAGGTGCTCACCGGCTTTGGCGGTTTTTGGATCGACGCGGAGACGAACGAAGTTGGGCTAGATCATTCCGAAGCGGTGCGCGCGCTCGAGTGGATGCGCGATTCAATTCATCGCACGCGAATTTCGCCGCCAGGCACGACCGCGAACACGGAGGAAGAAACCCGGCTTATTTTTCAAAGCGGTCGCGCAATTTTTTTGCGCAACTGGCCGTACGTCTCGATCACCTCCCAGCAGCCCGGCTCGATGATGATCGGCAAAGTGGGAATCAAACCCATGCCGGCAACGCCGAAGGGACGACCGGCGGCGACACTCGGCGGGTGGGGGATGGCGATCGCGAAAAATTCGCCGCACAAAGAGGAAGCGTGGAAGTTCAGCGAGTACGTCAGCGCATTGCCGCAAGTGATGCGGGTCCAGGCGCACCGCGGTTCTCCGCCGGCGCTGAAGGCATTCTACGAAAACAACAACGACCCAACGTGGCGCGACATTTACCGCGTCATGGAAACGGCAGTCGTTAGGCCGCCCATTCCGCAATACGCGCAAGCCTCCGACATCTTGCAGCGTTATGTGAGCGCGGCATTGACCGAGCGCATGTCGCCGGTGGATGCGATGAACGCCGCGGCGAAAGAAACGCGCCTGCTACTCCGGCAATGAAAACGCGCGCGAGCGATCAAAGCTTCGGCGCGTTGTTGATCTCGCCCGCGGCCGCTTTCGTATTTTGCATCGCGCTTTATCCCATCGTGCGAGTGCTGTGGTTGAGTTTCTTCGCGCAAAATCTCGGCACGTCGCTGGAGCCGAAGTTCGTCGGCATCGATAATTACGTTCGTCTCGCGAACGACGGGCATTTTTTCGCGACGGTGCGCACGACGCTGTTCTTCACGCTTGTGTCGGTCGCGATCGAGCTTGTCCTCGGTCTTGGCTTTGCGCTTCTGCTCAATCACGAATTCCGCGGCCGCGCCATCGCGCGCGCCGCCATGCTCGTCCCGTGGGCGCTCCCGACCGCCGTGCTCGCGTGGGCCTGGAGCTGGATCTTCAACGATCAATTCGGCGTCATGAACGATTTCCTGCACCGCGTCGGACTACTCGTTAGGCCAATCGCCTGGCTCGGGACTGGATCGACCGCATTGATTGCGGTGATCTTCGCCGACGTCTGGAAGACCGCGCCATTCGTCATGATCATCCTGCTCGCCGGTTTGCAAAATATTCCCGGCGAGCTGCACGAAGCGGCGGCCATTGATGGCGCAAGCATGTGGCAACATTTCCGCTTCATCACGCTGCCATTGCTCTTGCCGTCGATCATGGTCGCGCTGCTTTTCCGCGCCATTCAATCATTCGGAATTTTCGACCTCATCTTCGTCATGACCGGCGGCGGACCGGGCGGCGCGACCGAGACGCTCGCGATCTA
>JBJMWV010000411.1:0-2971 GCA_045809985.1 Chthoniobacterales bacterium
GGTGCGGCGCAACTCAATCCGGCGGTGAAGTCGCTAAACTATTTGAACAACGTCATGGCCCGTGTGGAAGCGAATCTCGCGGACGCGGACGAAGCGTTGATGTTGAACGAAGCGGGCAACGTCGCGGAGTGCACTGCGGACAACATCTTCATCATCAAGAAAGGCAAAGTTTTCACGCCGCCTATTTCGGCTGGTGCGTTGCGCGGCATCACCCGCGGCGTCGCGATGGAATGCGCGGAAGAGCTTGGCCTTCAAGTGATCGAAACCGACATCAGCCGTCACGACGTATTTGTGGCAGACGAATGTTTCCTGACAGGCACAGCGGCGGAAGCGATTCCGGTGATCAAGGCGGATGGGCGTCCGATCGGAACGGGCAAGCCTGGTCCGCTCACGACCAAAATCATCGCGCGTTTCCGGGAGCTCACTCGCTCGACGGGCACGCCGATTTACGAGTAATCGCGCGTCGCGAAACATCGCGCAGAAGTTCGACGCGGTTGTTGAATCTTCCGGCGCGGATAATGTCTAATTAAGCGAGATGTTGTGCGACGTGTGCAAATGCAATGATGCGTCAGTGTTCCTGACGCAGATCGTCGAGGGCAAGATGCAGAAGGTGAACCTCTGCGATGCCTGCTCGAAGGATAAGGGCGTGCAGGACCCGACCGGTTTTGCGCTGGCTGATTTGCTGCTCGGCATCGGCGCGGCGGAGGAGATCGAGAAGGGCGCGCCGACGCAGAAATGTCCGGTTTGCGGATTCACGCAGGCAGATTTTAAGAAAACTGGCCGGCTTGGGTGCAGCGCATGCTATGTGACCTTCTCGGAAGGACTCGGAAGTCTCTTGAAAGCGATGCACAAAGGCACGGAGCACGTCGGCAAATTGCCGCAGCGCGCCCATCGTGCGCTCGAGTTGAGCGACCGGATGCGCAGCCTAACGACTGATTTGCAGAAGGCCGTCCAGGAAGAGAATTACGAGACCGCGGCGTCTTTGCGGGACCAAATCAAACAGCTCGAATCCGAGCTCGCGCACTAGCGTTATGAAACTTTCCAATGTGATCTCATCCGGCGGCGAATGGCTGCGCGGAGAGGGGCCGCATCATCAGATCGTGGTCAGCAGTCGTGTGCGCCTGGCGCGCAATGTCCGGCAGCGCGCGTTTCCCGGTTGGGCGAAGAAAGCTGAGCGCGTGCAGGTGCTGGAAATGATCAAGCCGCGCGTCGAAGAGCTGCCGGAGATGCAGGATTCATTTTCGGAAATGCTCCAGGATTTGTCCGCGCTCGAAAAGCAGGTGCTGGTCGAACGGCATCTCATTAGTCGCGAGCATGCCGCGAAGAGTGTGGGCAGCGCGGTGGTCATGAATCGCAAGCAGACGCTCTCGATCATGATCAACGAAGAGGATCATCTGCGGATGCAGTCGATCCGCTCCGGGCTGCAGTTGAAGCAGGCTTTCAAGCTCGTCGACAAAGTCGACAGCACGTTGGAGGCGAAGCTTGATTTCGCTTACGACCCGAAACTCGGATATCTCACGGCGTGCCCGACGAACGTCGGCACCGGCATGCGCGCTTCAGCGATGTTGCACCTGCCTGGGCTCGTCCTGAGCGAGATGATCAACCAGGTCATCCAGGCCGTGAACAAGATCGGTCTCGCGGTTCGCGGACTCTACGGCGAAGGCACGGAAGCGATGGGCAATCTCTTCCAGATCTCGAACCAGCACACGCTCGGCGAGAAGGAAGACGAGATCATTTCGCGGCTCAGCAAAGTGATCGAGACAATCATCGAAAAAGAGCACGACGCACGACAGGTGCTCATTCAAAAGAAGCCGAACACGCTCTGGGATCAGATCGGCCGCGCGTATGGCGTGCTCACCTTCGCGCATGCGATGACATCGAAAGAAGCGCTCAATCTTCTCTCCATCATCAAGCTCGGTGTTGATCTCGGCGCCTTTCCTGAAGATCGCCGTTTGCCGATCGATGAACTCTTCATCGACACCCAACCAGCTCATTTGCAGAAGAGCTCGCAGCAGAAATTAAACGCCGAAGAACGCGACGAATTACGAGCCCAGATTATCCGCGAGCGTTTGCGGCTCTTTCCTAAACCTGATATTAGTAAAGTTGCTCGGGAATCCGGAAACGGAACGTCTCCAGAGCAGCAAAATTAAATGAACAATTTCACTCCGCGGGCGCAGCAGGTCCTCGCTCTTGCCCGCAAAGAAGCTGACCGCTTCAATCACAATTACGTCGGCACCGAGCACCTGCTTCTCGGGCTGATCAAGCTCGGCCAGGGCGTGGCAGTCAACGTCCTGCAGAAGATGGGAATGGACCTCGAGACGGTCCGAATGGAGGTCGAAAAACAAGTCGGCTCCGGTCCGGAAACGAAGATGGTCGGCAACATTCCGTACACGCCGCGCGTCAAGAAAGTGCTCGCACTCGCGGGCAAGGAAGCGAAAGCGCTCAATCATTCTTACGTCGGCACGGAGCACATCTTGTTAGGCCTTCTGCGTGAAGGCGAAGGTGTCGCGGCGCGTGTTTTGAAGAGTCTCGAAGTCGACATAGAGCGCACGCGTAACGAGATCCTCAAGGAGCTCGATCCGAACTTCACGCCGCCGGAAAGCGAGAGCGAAGGTGGCGAGCCATCCGGGTCCGGCAAGAAGGATGTGAAGACGCCCGCGCTTCGTGCGTTCGGTCGCGATCTGACTGAGCTGGCGAAGAAGGGCGAACTCGATCCGGTGATCGGACGCGTGAACGAAATCGAGCGCGTCATCCAGGTTCTCTGCCGTCGCACGAAGAACAATCCGGTGTTGTTAGGCGAAGCCGGCGTGGGCAAGACCGCGATCGCGGAAGGCCTCGCGCAGGAAATCGCGACCGGCAATGTGCCGGAGCTGTTGCGCGACAAGAAAGTCATCACGCTCGACCTCGCGCTGATGGTCGCGGGCACGAAGTACCGCGGTCAGTTCGAAGAGCGAATCAAAGCCGTCATGGA
>JBJMWV010000412.1:0-4825 GCA_045809985.1 Chthoniobacterales bacterium
CAACTCCATCTTGTCGCCGAAGATCCGGGTCGCGGAGTCGATTAGCTTTTGCGGCGCGATGAGATGTTTGGCGCCGCGCGCGTGGACGTAGATCGTTGCGCCGAGTTCCGCAAAGCGCCACGCCGCGCCTGCGTGATCGAAGTGAATGTGGCTGAGAAAAACGTGCCGCACGTCCTTCGTGTCTGAGCCGAGCCGGCGGATTTCAGCTGCGACAGTTTCGAACGTCGATTCGGCGCCGGTATCGAAAATCACCAAGCCTTCATCGCTCTCCACCGCGGTGGACGCGATGATCCCCGCACGTCCGAGCTGCCGCGTATCGATGACGTGAACCATCTGGCGCGAGAGCTTCACGCGAATCGGTTACATGGAAAAGCTTCGACTCGTCTTTTCTGCGCTGTTCCGCGATGAACAACTCGTGAGACCGATCTGCATCCTCGCTCTTCTCGTCGCTTCATCGCTCTTCTCCCGCGCTGCGGAGTATCCGGCGCCGACAGAAGGCGATTACGTGATCAAGGACTTCAAGTTCACCAGCGGCGAATCGCTCCCGGAGTTGCGCATTCACTACCGCACCGTCGGCAAGCTGCAGAAGGATGCGCAGGGGAACGCGCGGAATGTCGTGCTCATCGGCCACGGGACCACTGGGACCAGTGCGCAATTCATTCGCCCCGAGTTCGCGGGTGAATTGTTCGGCGCGGGCCAGCCTCTCGACGCATCAAAGTATTTCATCGTGATGTCGGACGGAATCGGCCACGGCAAATCGACGCGCCCCAGCGAAGGGCTGCACGCGAAATTTCCACGCTACGGCTATCGCGACATGATCGAAGCGCAGTTCCGTTTGCTCACGGAAGGACTCGGCGCGAATCACGCGCGGCTCGTTATGGGCACATCGATGGGCGGAATGCACACCTGGGTCTGGGGCGAAACGCATCCTGAGTTCATGGATGCGCTCATGCCGCTCGCGAGCTTGCCGACTCAAATCGCGGGACGGAACCGCGCCTGGCGCCGCATCGTGATCGACGCGATCCGCAACGATCCCGCGTGGGACGATGGCGATTACGAAGATGAGCAACCGCCGAGCCTGCGCACCGCGGCCGAGATGCTCTGGTTCATGGGTGCGAACCCGATCCTGCGCCAAACCGAAGCGCCGACCCTCGCGAAGACCGACGAGGTGCTGAACAAATACGTCGACGATTACGTGAAGAGCGCGGACGCGAACGACATTCTCTACGCAGTCGAGGCATCGCACGACTACGATCCCGGTCCGGAGCTCGAGAAGATCAAAGCACCGCTGCTCGCGATCAATTCGGCCGACGATCTAATCAATCCGCCCGAGCTAGGAATTCTCGAGCGCGAGATCAAGCGCGTGCCGCACGGCCGCGCGATCGTGATTCCGCTGAGCGACAAAACGCGCGGCCACGGCAGTCACACGATTGCGAACCTGTGGAAAGACGAGCTGGTGAAATTGCTCAAGGAGACGGAAGCGAAATGACGCACGTCCTGTTGACCGGCAGCACCCGCGGCATTGGTGCGGCGGCGCGCGATGAACTCGTTAGGCAAGGTGCGCGTGTCATTGGCCACGGCTCACGTGCTAGTGGAGAGCATCAACTTGCCGCGGATCTACTCGAGCGCGGTGCTGCGGATGGATTGTGGAGCGAAGCGCTCGATCGACTCGATGGCCGCGTTGATGTCTTGATCAACAACGCCGGCATCTATGAGCCGGTTTCGATCGGCGAGAGCACGGAAGTGTGGGAGGAACGCTGGCATCGCACGATGCAGATCAACCTCCAGGCTGCGGCGGATCTTTGCCGGCTCGCGGTTTCGCACTTTCGTTCGCGCGCTGGTGGTGGACGGATCGTCAATGTCTCTAGTCGCGCAGCGTATCGCGGCGATTCGCCGGAGCATTGGCACTACGCCGCGTCGAAAGCTGGAATGATTGGAATGACGAAAAGCATCGCGCGCGGTTTCGCTGCGGAAGAGATCTACGCGTTCGCTGTCACCCCCGGCTTCACGATGACCGGAATGGCGGAAGATTACCTAACGAGTCGTGGTGGTGATGCGATCATCCGCGACATTCCGTTAGGCCGCGTGAATACGTCAGAGGAAGTTGCGAATGTGATCGCCTATCTCGCGTTGCAGGCGCCAGCTGCAACGACAGGCGCAGTCATCGACATCAACGGCGCAAGCTACGTCCGCTAGACCTGCACGCGATGCACGTCTGCGGTGCGTCCGCTGAGCGTATCAGGAGTTACCAATGCACCAGACCAAAGCTTACGCCGCTCAATCCGCGACCTCGCCGATCGGTCCGTTTTCACTTCGCCGGCGCGAGCCGACCGCGACCGATGTTCAAATCGACATCCTCTTCTGCGGCGTCTGCCATTCCGACCTGCACACCGCGCGGTCCGAGTGGGGCCCGAGTACGTATCCGTGTGTGCCTGGACACGAGATCGTCGGTCGCGTCTCCGCGGTCGGCGGTGAAGTAGAAAACTTCCACGAAGGCGATTTCGCCGCAGTTGGTTGCATGGTCGACTCCGATCGCACCTGCCCGAACTGCCGCGATGGCCTCGAACAGTTTTGCGAATCCGGCGCCACGTTCACCTACAACAGCAAGGACAAGCACGGCACCGCGCCCGTGACCTACGGCGGTTACTCTCAGCGCATCGTAGTCGATCAGGATTTCGTGCTGCGTATTTCGGACAAGCTCGACCTCGCCTCCGCCGCGCCGCTCTTGTGCGCCGGTATCACGACCTACTCACCGCTGCGACACTGGGAAGTCGGCGAAGGCAACAAGGTCGGCATCGTTGGTCTCGGTGGACTCGGGCACATGGGGCTGAAGTTCGCCCGCGCATTCGGCGCGCACGTTGTTCTCTTCACGCATTCACCGGGCAAGGTCGAGGACGCGAAACGACTCGGCGCGCATGAAGTGATTCTGACCAAAGACGCCGATTCAATGAAGAAGCACGCGAGCAGTTTCGATTTCATTCTCGACACGGTTTCGGCGCAACACGACATCGGGCCGTATCTCGATTGCCTGAAGCGCGATGGCACGATGACGCTGGTCGGCGCGCCGCCTGACCCATTACCGACGGACGTCTTCAGTCTCATCCGCGGTCGGAAATCCATGGCTGGTTCGCTCATCGGTGGAATCGCGGAGACGCAGGAGATGCTCGACTTCTGTTGCGATCACAACATCACCTGCGACGTGGAAATGATCCGAATGGACCAAATCAACGAAGCCTACGAACGCATGCTGAAGAGCGACGTGAAGTACCGCTTCGTTATCGACATGAAGTCGTTAGGCTAAGCACATGGGCTTCGAACAATATCACGAGCCGGCCGGCGAACTGCCGCAGGAAACACGCACCTTCGCGCGCATGATCGTCTCGCTCACGGAAGAGGCGGAAGCGATCAATTGGTACGAACAGCGCATTGCGTTGGAGAAAGACAAGACGGCGCTCTCGATCATGAAGAACGCGCAGAAGGAAGAGATGAAGCATTTCTCGATGGACCTCGAATGGCTCCTGCGCGCGAAACCGCTCTGGCGCGAGATCGCGCGCGGCGTTCTCCTGACCGAAGGCGACATCGTCAAGGAAGGCGATGAAGCCGAAGAGAAAGCGGACTAGCTCTCGTTAGGCACTTCGATCTCGCCGGTGAGGTAGGTCACCGCATGTCCGCCGATGTGGACACGATCGCGGCGCAATTCGCAGTAAAGTTCGCCTCCGCGCTGCGAGACCTGTCGCGCGAACATCTTCGTTTTGCCCAGCCGCTCGGCCCAGAAGGGGATCAGATTGCAATGGGTTGAGCCGGTGACGTGATCTTCCGGAATGCCTTGTTTCGGGACGAAGAAGCGCGAGACGAAATCGCAGTCGCCGCCCGGCGCCGTCACCAGCACGCCTTCGAGCGGCAGTTGGGTCAGCCGCGTCATATCGGGTCGCAACGCGCGGACTTCATCGGCGCTGCTGAAGACGGCCATGTAATCGCGCGCTTGATGAAGCTCCTGCGGCTTCGCGCCGAGCGCGGCGACGATCTCGTCCGTGACGTCGCAGCGCGTCAGCGGCCGCGCCGGAAAATCGAGCACGAGCCGATCGCCGTCTCGTTTCACCCGAAGCTCGCCGGCGTGGCGCGTTTGGAAACGGATGACCGGATCCTGGATGCCGCGATGCCTAACGAGCACATGCGCGGAGGCAAGGGTCGCGTGTCCGCAAAGATCGATTTCCGCGACCGGTGTGAACCAGCACAATTCATAGTCGCCGCGCGGCACGACGAACGCCGTCTCCGCGAGATTATTCTCCGCCGCGATTGATTGCAGCAGCGCATCCGGCAGCCATTTCTCGAGCAGGCAAACACCGGCGGGATTGCCGCCGAAAGCGCGTTGCGTAAAAGCCGCGACTTCGAAGTAGGGAAGCTTCATCTCTCACGCTTCATCGATTCCGCGCCGCGGCAAGCGAGGCGCAGTTTGGGTTTGACCGCGCCTGATCCGGCAGCCTTCTCTCAGCCATGTTTAAGCGCCTGCTGAAGTGGCTCTTCGGGATCATTGCGGTCCTGTTGCTCGTCGCCGCGATCTTCGTCGTCAACGCGGTCTGGTTCCGTCCCTGGTTCCTGAACACGTTTTACGAGAAGGTCTTCGTTGAATTCCTTTTCGATGAACCGGAGCTGCTCTCCGCGATCGGCTTGGTCGAGCAATTCGGCATCACCGGCCACAACGCAAAGCTGAACGACGAATCACCCGCGCATCAGCAGAAGAGCTTCGAGCGATTGCACCGCGATCTGAAGCAACTGCATTCGTATCCGCTCGAGAAACAAACCAAGTCGCAACAGCTCTCGACCG
>JBJMWV010000413.1:0-2508 GCA_045809985.1 Chthoniobacterales bacterium
AGCAGCAACTCCGTCGCGATCAAACTGAGGAGAATGCCGCGATCGAGATCGAGCGGTACGCGATCCGCGTCGATCTCGAGCGTGAGCTCACAGCCCGGCGGCGTGTGCGAGCGCACGAGCATCTCCGCGAGCTCGCGAAGGTGAGGTGCGAAGTCCAACTGTGACGAAGCGGAATCGGCGTAGAGCTGCTCGTGCAAACGCGCCATGGCATTGATGCGATCACGGCATTCCTTGAAGACGGTGCGCACGGCTGCGTCGGAAAATTTCTCGGATTGCAGCAGGAGCAAACTCGAGACGATTTGCAGGTTGTTCTTCACTCGGTGATGCACTTCCGCGAGCGAGATGGTGCGCAAGGCAAGACGCGCTTGCAGACAATCGTGTGCGCGACGCGACGAGAGGACGAGCTCCACGACTGTGCCGCAAACAAGCACGAGCATGCCGGCGTTCAGGTACGACATTGCCAGCGCCCGCGCCGCGGCGTGTGACATTAAGTCGGAGCAAAGCCACGTCAGCCCGCTGAGGAGTGCAATCGACCAACCGGCGACGCGGCCAGCGCACCAGGTCGCGAGCGCAACCGGACCAAAGTAGAAAAGCGTGAGCGTGAAATCGCCGCTCTCGTAATCAAACCAGCCGATCAGCGCGACGAGCAGGATCGCCTCCGCGATCGCCGTTGTGCGCGAGCAGAGAAGTCGCATTGCGTTCGCAGCTCGCGGCGTTCGGAGAAGCGGATTCGGCAACGCGATGATCCCTGGTTCCATGAGCCCGGACGGTAGCGCCCACGACGCCGCCGGCTACTGGCCGCAAAGCCGATTGCGAATAGGCGCTGAGCCTATCTCGCGTCTGCGAAAAACGTGTGAGAGGCTCCGGCGTGCGCTTTCCGCCGCCGGTCCGCATCACCGCGCCACTGGTCGCGCTCGTCTTCGGGCTCGCCGCCACTTTCTTTCATCATCGACTCAATCTCGCGCTCGATCTCGATCGCTACCTTGATGAAGTTCGCGCCCGCCAGGAATCAAGCGGCGCACGACTCGCGCGAGTGAGCGAGCAGTTACTTGCCGCGGGCGAACTCAATCTGCTCGCCGCCCAAATCGAAGCGATCCCCGATCTGCCGCAGGAGGAGTTCGTTGCGGTCATCGACGCGAATGGACATATCATCGCGGACAGCGCAGCGGCGTATCGCGGGAACCCCGTTGCGGAAACGCCGTTCGCGCATGCGGCGTTGCTGACCCGAGGGCAAACGCAGACACAGCACGGAGAAGACGCGCGCGAAGTGCTCAGCGCATTCCCCTTCCGACTGCCGAACGGCGAGACCGGCTGGGCCTTGCTCGTCTTCAATCGCAGCGATGCGGTCGCGGCGGTGGAAGCCGACGCGCGCACGCAGTTGATCTGGATGTCCGCCGCGATGGCGCTGCTGAGCTTCGTCCTCTGGGCGGTCCTGCACTTCAGCGTCGCGGAACGGATCGCGCGACTGGCGCGCAGCGTGGAAGCCTTCGGTAACGGGCAACTCGACGCGCCGAAGCGTTTGCGCGGCGGCGATGAAGTAGCAGCGCTTTCGACGGCTTTTACGACGATGGCTGCGCACCTGCGCGCGCGCGAAACAGAACAGCTCCGGCTCGAGCGCGAGGTGCTCGACATCTCGGAAAACGAACGGCGCCGGATTGGCCATGAAGTGCACGACAGCCTCGGCCAGAAACTGACTGCTGCCGCGCTGGCGACGAACGCTCTCACCCGCGAGCTCAAATCAGATGCGCCAGCACTCGTTAGGCGCGCGGAAGAAATCGGCGCGCAATTGCGCGGTGCGATTGCGGAGGCACGCGCGCTCTCGCACGGTCTCGCGCCAGTCGAGCTGATCGACGATGGGCTGATGTCGGCGCTGGGCAGACTTGCGGATGACACGACGCGATCGTCTGCGTTGCGCTGCATCTTTGAATGCGAACCGCCGGTGCGGATTGCCGATGCGCAGGTTGCCGGAGAGTTTTATCGCATCGCGCAGGAAGCAGTCGCGAACTCCCTCAAGCATGCGGCGGCCTCCGAAATCCGAATTGGCCTCGAGCGTAATGATGGCTCAGTCACCCTCGAAGTGGAAGACGACGGCGACGGCTTGGACGACGCGGCGCAGTCGCACGATGGCATCGGCCTTCGCGTCATGCACTACCGCGCGCGGCTCGTCGATGCCTCGCTGCAAATCGGCGCCGCGCCGGCGGGTGGCACACGCGTCCGCGCTTGCGTGAAGGTTCCGGCATGAGCGCGCACAAGACATCGGCAAAGGCGCGGATTCTTCTCGTCGATGATCACCGCTCCGTCCTCCACGGCTACCAGATGATGATCGACGCGGAGCCTGACCTCGCGGTTTGCGCAACTGCAACGGCAGCGCCCGAGGCGATCAGCGCGGTGGAACGCAGCCAGCCGGATCTGGTGATCAGCGATCTGACGCTGCCGAGCCGCGGCGGGCTCGACCTGGTCAAGGACCTCCTCGCGCTTCGACCGGAGCTGCCGATTCTGGTGTGCTCG
>JBJMWV010000414.1:0-8691 GCA_045809985.1 Chthoniobacterales bacterium
ACAGCAGCCATGCGGCTTCAGACTATCACAGCGGCGCTTTTATTCGAAAGAAGTGCGCCGATATTGCGCGCCTAACGAGAGCATTTTGAAATCAAAGACTACCCAGCTGAAGGACGAGATCCTGCGTCTGCTCGCCGAACCAAAGTATCGTCCGCTCGATAAAGTTGAATTGAGCAAAGCGCTCGGCCGGAAAAGCGGCGTCCGCATGCCGCTCAATCAAATTCTGAAAGAGCTCGAGTTAAGCGGCGAGATCGCACGAATCCGGAAGAATCGCTACGTCCTTCCAAGTGAAGCCGATCTCGCCACCGGCATCCTCACCGTGAATCCCGCGGGCTATGCGTTTCTCGCACAGGAGAACAAACCGGATACGCAGGATCTATTCATTGCCGCGGAGAATACGGGCACCGCGATGCACGGCGATCGTGTCGTCGCACGGATAACGCGCGACGAAAGCTACGCTCGCGCGAAGGGCACGACGCGCTCGGAAGGTCGCGTCATCCGCATTCTTGCGCGCGCCAACGAGAAGATCGTGGGGACGCTCCAGCAGTCGCGGAATTTCCACTACGTCGTGCCCGACGATCCCCGGCTCGTGCACAACATTTATGTGCAGCCGGCGCGTGCGAACCGCGGCGACAAAGTAGTCGTTAGGCTGGAAGCTTGGGAATCGCGACACGTTAATCCCGAAGGCGAGATCATCGAAGTGCTCGGCCCGGCCGCGGCGCCAGGCGTCGACATGCTTTCGATCATCCGGAAGTTCAATCTTCCGACGGAATTTCCGCCTGCAGTTCTCGCTGAGGCAGAACAGATCGGAACGGAAGTAGATCCGGCAATCGCAAAGACGCGCGAAGATCTGCGCGATCAATTCATCGTGACAATCGATCCCGATGACGCGCGAGATTTCGACGACGCGATCAACGTCGAGCGCCTCAACGGCGGTGGCTGGAAGCTCGGCGTCCACATCGCGGACGTCGCCGCTTACGTCGAGCCTGGTTCCCAGCTCGACCGCGAAGCGCTTAAGCGCGGCAACAGCGTTTACCTGCCGGATCGAGTGATTCCGATGTTGCCCGAGCGGTTGAGCAACGGCGTCTGCAGTTTAAATCCCGGCGTCGATCGGCTCACGCATTCCGTCTTCATCCAATTCAGCAAAGATGGGCGACCGAAGAATGCGCGCTTCGCGAGAACGGTCATACGCAGCGCGCGCCGCCTCACTTATCGCGAAGCGTACGCAATCCTGAAGCAGCCGCCTAACGACCAACTGAGCGAGCGACTCCACATCGCGTGGGAGCTAGCATCACTTCTCCGGCGGAAACGGTTTCAGAACGGCTCGCTCGATCTTGACTTCCCGGAAGTGAAGGTCCGCCTCGACGAGCACGGCAAACCGATCCGGCTCGAGCGGATCGAGAACGACGAATCGCATCAACTTATTGAAGAATTCATGCTCGCGGCGAATGAAGCCGTCGCGCGCGAGCTGAAAAATCGCCTCATCCCCGCGGTCTACCGCGTGCACGAGAATCCGGATCCCGACCGGCTGGCGGAATACCGTGAGCTCGTTCTTAGCTATGACTACAAGGCCGGTGACCTGACGCATCGCCCCGAACTGCAGCGGCTGATTGAATCATTCCGCGGCAAGCCCGAGGAGCAGGCGCTCAAGATTGGATTATTGAAGAGCCTGAAGCGCGCGCGTTACACAACGCAACCACTCGGTCATTACGGCCTCGCGAAGGTGAACTACACGCACTTCACGAGTCCGATTCGCCGCTACGCCGATCTAGTCGTGCACCGCGCACTCGCGGAGCGCGATGAGGCGCGCAAGCGACAGGGCGATGTCGGTAGGCTTACATCAATCGCCGAACACATTTCCGCCACGGAACGCGTCGCGGCCGAAGCGGAGATCGAGTCGGTGAAGCTGAAGAAGCTTGAGTTTTTCCAGCTCCAGCTCAACGCGAAAAATCCCCAGCTCTTTCGCGCCTCAGTGATCGACGTGAAAAACTTCGGACTGCTGGTGGAACTGCCGGACGTACTCCTGACGGGGCTCGTTCACATTTCCTCGCTAACCGACGACTTTTACGTCTTCAATCCCGCGCAACGAAAGCTGATCGGCCGGAAGACTCGGAGGAAGTTTTCCGTCGGTGATGAGGTGCGCGTTCACGTCGCGCGAGTCGATACCTTCAAGCGCCAGGTCGACTTCGCGATCGCGGAGGATGAGCCGGGAAAGCGCACCACGCGGGGTCGTGCTTCCCGCCGCCGCTAGAACGTCTTTGATCTAAAGCTTTTGCGTGGGAAGTCGCGGAAAAATTCGCTTTCCCGCCGCTAAGTGAACTGGCTACTATCGCGCCGACGGGCACCCCCATGGACAATATTATCGACTCCAAGCAGCTTCAGATTGAGCGGAAGCATTTCCACGTCGAGCTGCGCGAGAATGACCGCGGGAAATTCCTCCGCATTACGGAGGAAGCGCACGGGCGACGCAATACGATCATTGTGCCGAGCACGGGCGTCGAGGACTTCACCGCCGCGATCGCCGATGTGCTCACGACAAGCGATCGCATGACGACCGCGTCGTAGCACGGCTCGATCAGGCAGCAGCGCGCTCGCGAGTGATGATTACCGCGACGTAGTCGCACTTCGGAATCACGAACTTCCGCAGTTCAATTCGCACTGCGCGAATGGTGAAACCATCGAGCAGGTGCGTCGCGAGCGCAGAGGCGAGAGTCTCGATCAACTTGTCGCAACGCTCCTCCGTGAATGCGCGCACGCTTGTGGCCAGCGCGGCGTAGTCGGCGGTTTGCGCTACATCGTCGTGAAGATCCTCAAAACGATTTGGCGGCCAGATCGTTATTGAGACGAGCAGACGTTGCGGCGTCGCGCGCTCGACGTCGGAAACTCCAACCCGCGCGCTGATCTCGAGTTGCTCAACGTGAATCGCGTCGCCGTCGAGTTCGCGCATTCGCCTACGATGATGCGGCGCGTTGAGCCGCGCCAACCCCAAAAAGAGCGAAGAGTTTCGGGATCACCCGAAAACTTCCCGCTACTCGTTCCGTAAGAGAATATGCGATGCGATTCGAATGGCTCTTTCTTCGCTGGCTCGCGATCATTGTCGTGGTCGTGCTCGGCGCGCGCTACGCCTGGACGCATCGGGAGACCGGTCGTAACGCGCAGTATCAGAAGGTCCTGCTCCTGCAGAACTCCAGCTCGTTCGGGCTGCCTTTAGCGGGTGTCGTAGTAGATCCGGAACGGAAGGAGATCTACGGGTTGCTCGGTCGCTCCGGAAAGGATGTCCCTGCGGACTTCTTCATTCTCTGGAAAGGCAAAAATGGCGAGAGCTACGGCGCGACTTTCGCCGGCGACAGCCGCGAAATGACCGGGCTCTGCGAAATTCTGCCGCACGGCGAAACGAGGACCCTCAAGGACTTCCGAACCGCTAAGCTGGAAGGCAAAACCAGAGACGTGGAGCGCGAGCCATCCGACAGTCTCCGCCAAATTGTGAATGCGTTGCCGTCGGATCCTTCACTTCCGGGGAAAGATTAGCCGCGCTGACGCGCACGATCCGCCGATATGACCTTCACGCCGGGATTCGACCCGCTCCCGCAAATCAACGGCGGTGCCGTGCGTGTCTGTCGCACCTGTGGTGGGGTCGTGCGTTTCCGCAACGGCGAATGCATCGGGTGTTTGCTTCGCGCCGGACTTGCCTACTCCGAGCAAATCATTCCGTGCGATTTCAGGTCGATCATCAAAGATGCCGATTCCGGCGACGCCTAACGAGCAACGAGACGCCGGCTAGCCCAAACGAAATCTTACGTCGCGGATCGTCCGCCCGCCGAAGCGCTGCTTGAGCTTCCGCAGAATTTCGCGCTTCGAAATTTGCTCTAGCTGATAATGCAGCGACGGCTGCAGGACGCGAACGTACAACACTCCTTCGCGTAAACTGACAGGCGCGGAGTGAGCGGCGATAAAGTCGCCAACGATGCTCTGCCATGCGCCGGAGACTTCGTTTTCCTGCAGCCGCTCCGCCAGGCCAAGCTTCTGAATCAGCGACGGGAGAACATCGCGGGGAGCCTGCCACTTGTCCGGCCTTGGCTTCCGCTCCGGCAAACCCCGCCATTCGGCGATAGCAGCAGCGCGAAGAGCGGGAGTCATTCCGCCCGAGTACTACTCAAGCCGACGCCGAAGGACAGCGGAAACTCAGTACTTCCGTCGCATGTTCGACGGCAGAATATTCAGCTCCGTGCGGTACTTCGCGACGGTGCGGCGGGCGATCGGGATGCCGCGTTCGCTTAAGATTTCAACGATCTCCTTGTCGCTCAAAGGCGCGCTGCCGTTCTCGTTCTTAACCAAATCCTGGATCGCTTCTTTCACGCTGGTGTTACTCATCGCCTCGCCACTCGCCGTCTGGTAACCGGGCGTGAAGAAGTACTTCATCTCGAATACGCCTTGTGGCGTCGACATGTACTTGCCTGAAATTGCGCGGCTCACTGTCGTCTCGTGCACGCCGACAGCGTCTGCGATTTGCACCATGGTCATCGGCTTGAGATAAGCCGTCCCGTTGTCGAGAAACTCGCGCTGACGCGAGACGATCTGGTGCGCGATGTTTGAGATCGTCTGCTGCCGCTGGTGGATCGACTTAATGAGGAACTTTCCGCTGCGGATTTTGTCGCGGATGTAGTCCTTCACTTCGCTGCCGTTCCCATCCTGCGACATGATGTCTTTGTAGGTGTTACTGATGCGAAGGTGCGGAATCTGTTCGCCGTTCAAGATCACCTGATATTCCCCGTCGATCTTCTCCACCGTGACATCCGGCAGGACGTAATTCTGCGGTGACTCGGCGAAGATTTGCCCCGGCCTGGGATCGAGGCGCGCGATGTTGTTCGCACACTTCTGCACTTGCTCGACGCTGATGCCCATGCGGCGCGCGATCTCAGGAAAACGGCGCTTCCCAAGATCCGTCATGTGCTCACCGATGATCTTATACTCGAGGCTGTTGTGCTTTCCCTCGCGCTTCAGCTGGATGAGCAAACATTCCTGCAGATCACGTGCTCCGACGCCCGGCGGATAGAAGCTCTGGATTAGCGTGAGCATCGTCTCGAAGTCTTCCTTCAGGATGCCCGTGTTCATCGCCATGTCTTCCGGCGTCGATTGCAGAAAGCCGCTGTCGTCGATATTTCCGATGATAACTTCGGCGGTTTTGCGGTCGTCGGCATCGAGGGCAGTTTGGTTCAACTGCCCCATCAAATGCTGCTGCAGCGTCTCCTGCGTAGCGATTGAGTCGAAGAAGAACTGCCGTTTCTCTTCTTCATCCTGTGAGCGGCCGCTGTAGCTGCTCGACTGCGCCATGTAATCGCGCCATTCGTCATCGAGCTTGGCGAGTTGATCGAACTCTTCCTTGAACTCGCGATCTTCAGCGGCTGGCTTTTCTTCGACCTGCTCAACTTCGTTCGCCAGCTCCTCGAGAACCGGATTCGTCTCCATCTCCTGCTGGACGAGGTTCCGCAGTTCGAGGAGCGGAGCCTGCAGGATGAGCAAGCTTTGCTGAAGTTGCGGAGCGAGAACCTGCTGCAGCGACAGGTTCTGCGTTTGGTGCATCCCAGGACCGGCCATTTGTCTTACGCTAGCGAAGCAGGCATGCGAAAAGCAAGCAATTTCCGCGCCGCGGAGGAATGCGAACTGCTCTATCAACCATAACCAGTCCGCTATGACCCGCTTACTTCTCTTAGCTTGCCTAGTCACCGCGTGCGCGACGCCGCTCCACGCACAAACGCCCGCGCCACCCGATCAACAACTACTTGCGGTGATCAAGGAAATTCAAACGCAGCAGGCGCAGATCGCGGACAACCAGACGAAGATCGAGCAAAAGCTCGTTACCGTGACTGAAGCGGTCCGCGTAGCGCGAATATTCGCAAGCCGTGGTGGTCACTAAGATGAAATTATCCTTCGCACTCTTCTTCACGGCCGCGGCGGCCATCCTCACGAGCTACGCGCAATCGCAAACGCCAGTGGTCATTCAGGCCCTGACCCCGGCGCAACAGGCTGCGCCACGTGCCGTCGCCGCAGCGCCCGCTGTGGACACTTCAATCTCCGTCGTCAAGGCGCTCCAGGACATGAAGGCTGCTAACGAGCAGATTTTGCAAAAGCAGGCGGCGGCGTTGCAGCAACTCGAAGAAATGGAAAAAGCCGCCGAGCAGATCAAGATCTACTCGAAGCGCGGCTAACGCAGCCGCTCGCGTCCTGCGCTTAGCGCTACTTCTTCCCCTTTGGTTCGAGCTTTCGATACAGCGTCGCCATGCTGATGCCCAGCATCGTCGCGGCCTTCTCGCGCGCCCCGTCGACATGGCCCAACGTGGCCTCGATGTACTTGCGCTCTTGCTGCTGGATAAACTCATCCAGCGGCTGACCCACGGGCATTGCTGCCATCGCCTGGTCCGCTTTCTCGCCTTGCGCGTAAGAGACGATCTGCGGTGGGAGATCGCTCGGCAGAATCATGTCTTCGTCGCAAAGCGCACACGCACGCTCGATCGCGTTCTCGAGCTCGCGCACGTTGCCCGGGTAATTGTAGTGGCACAGAATGTCTACCGCCTTGGCGTCGATCTTCTTCGCTTCTCCGCCGGTCGCGTTCGCTTGCTTCTGCAGGAAATGGTTCACGAGCAGCGGCACGTCTTCCAGTCGGTCGCGTAGCGCCGGAATCTCGATGGGAATCACCGCAAGGCGATAGTAAAGATCCTCGCGAAACGTTCCGTCCTTCATCTTCGGCCCAAGCGGCTCGTTCGTCGCTCCGACCACGCGGACGTTTACGGGTGAGCTCTTGTTGTCGCCAACGCGTCGCACTTCTCGCTCCTGCAAAACGCGCAGCAGCTTCGTCTGCAGTGAGGTGGCCATCGAATTGACCTCATCCAGGAAAATCGTTCCGAGGTTTGCCTCTTCAAAGAGTCCGCGCTTATCCGCTACTGCCCCGGTGAACGCGCCCTTCTTGTGCCCGAACAATTCGGACTCCAGCAGGTTCTCCGGCAGCGCGCTGCAGTTGATCGCCACGAACGGATGATGCTGCCGATTGCTGTTGAAATGCAGCCCGCGCGCGACGAGCTCCTTGCCCGTGCCGCTCTCGCCTTGAATCAAAACGGTGCTGTCGGTATCAGCGACCTTGTTGATTAGATTGTAAACATTCTGCATCGACCGGCTGGTGCCGATGATGTTCTCGAAGCGGTACTTGTTCTTGAGCTCCTTGCGGAGGTAACTGACCTCACCGACCGCAGCCTGAAAATCGAGCGCCTTCTGGATGCGCGTCTGCAGCTCGTCGATCTTGAACGGCTTCAGGACGTAGTCCGTCGCGCCCATCTTCATCGCTTCCACCGCGGTCTCGGTGGAACCGTAAGCCGTGATCAAAATGACGGCGGTCTGCCGATGGTTCTCGCGGACATGACGCAGCACATCGAAGCCGCTCATCGTCTCCATCTTGATGTCGGTGATCACGACCTGCGGCTGAATGGCGTCGATTTGCTCGAGCGCTCGCGACGGCGAGTTGAACGGAAACACCTGGTGCCCTTTGTCGCGGCAGAGAGTGACGATCACTTCTACCATTGCCGGCTCGTCGTCGATGATGATGATCTTGGCCATAGTCGCAGCGCGGAGAGTAGTTGCAGCTTTGAGAAAAGCAACCGCAGGAACGAGAATTCTCCTCTAGCTACTGATGTCGCCATTCACCATCCGGAAGGCAACTTCGCGGTCGAACTGAACGACACTCTCAAATGCGTCATCAAGTTTTCCCGCGAAAGGGATGGCAATCAGATCGGCGAGGAATTCGCGACGAATTTGGCCTAACGAGTGGTTCTGATGTAACGCCGTCGCTGCGCGCGTGGTTACCATCTCGATCACCTCCCGCGCCTCAACGGCCGGATGAATTCGCGCAAACTGCCGCATCTCCGCAAAAAGGCTGAGATCATCGTTGCTCGCGAGACTGTCGGTGCCGAGACAAACATTGAATCGGAGAGAGCGCAGCTTCTCGAACGCGAACGGCGCATGACCAAAGAAGCCATGGCTGCGCGGACAGTGCACAATGTGGAAGCGCGGTGCTCGCTGGAGTAGCGCAAAATCTTCCGGCGTGATTTCGTTCAGATGCGCAACAATCCAGCGGTCATCGATGAGGTCGCGACCATCGAACATCCACGCAATCGGAGTTCGCCCGCCACAATCATCCATATCGCGGCCAACCTTCTTCATGAAATCGAACAACTCGCCGCGTGAGTCGCGGAACATCTCCATTTCTTCCCTCGACTCCGCGAGGTGCGTCGTCGCGACGAGTTGATGCTTGTTCGCGAGATACGCGGTCTCGGCATACAGCGCTGATGGCGCGGTGTATGGAGCGTGCGGCGCAAGACCGATCCGGGGATGGGGCGAAACCGATGCAAGCGTATCCGGCGCGCTGACGCGTCGTTGCACCGCAATCATCTCGACAAACCACCAGAGGCGCATCCTCTCCTCTGGCACTTTCGCGATCAGCTCCGGCACCGCTTCGAGATTCGCGATCGTCGTTGTTCCAAAACGCGCCGCTTCTCTGATCCCGTTGAGAACGCCTGCGAGATAATCCTCCTCGCGCATTTCCGCCTTCTTCAGATTGATCTCGCGAATCCAGTCGGTGAACGACAGCTGCGGGAGAATCGCCGCGCGAAGGTTTGTGTAGTCGAGATGGCAATGGGCGTTGAT
>JBJMWV010000415.1:0-21067 GCA_045809985.1 Chthoniobacterales bacterium
CCTCGATCAACATCCAGCCGAGCTGTGCCGCGAGCCAGCCGGTGAGGAGCAACGCGGTCGAGCGATACTGCGGCGCGTGCGTAATCTCGACACGGCTGATGTTCGCGAGCTGTTCCTGACCTGCGGGTGTATCGAAAAATTGTGCGATCGCGAGACGCACTTGGACGAGGCGCATCCAGTTCAAATCGCAGAGCACGATCCGCTGTTTCGCTTCCTCGCGTGCTTCATCGAGCAGTTGGAGTTGCGCCTCGATATTCGACCACTCGGCGCTGTCGTAGATCAAGCGGTCGACCCAGCTCCAGAGCTGTGGGTTCAACACTTCGTGCAGCTCGCCCTGCCACCAAAGATAAAACGGCAGATCCGAATCGAGATGCGAGAAGACGATGTTGAGCAGAAGCGGTCGCGTCGCTTCCGAGAACAGAAATGAGATTTGTTCGGAGCAAACCTGCTTCGTTCCCGCACGGCTCACATGACAATGCGCGGCGATCCATGCCTCGATCTGGCTCTCTTTTCCCGCTGGATCGATCGCGATGACGATTGCGCGGCAGGCGTGATTCTCAGTAATCGCGGCGACGATCTGCGTGTTCCGCTGCAGCGAGTCCGGTTCTTCGCTGTAAACGGCGAGATTGATCAAGGAAGCGCGCGTCATCTTCTCGCCGCCCTCGGCCCAGAGCCGCTTCAACTCGCGCTCGATCTTGCCGATCTCGACCGGCATTCCGATCGCGAAGCTCTCCGCCGGCGCGGTGATCTGCGGCAACGAGATCATAACCGCCGCCAGGCACGCCCATCGCGCGCGAGAAGTTCATCCGCCGCCTCGGGTCCCCATGAGCCCGCCGCGTACTCGTAAAGCTGCGGCGCTTCGCTGTCGCTCCATGCGTGTTCGATTCGGTCGATGAATTCCCACGCCTGTTCGACCTCGTCGCGACGCGCGAAGAGCGTGGCGTCGCCACTCATCGCATCGAGCAAAAGACGCTCGTAGGCTTCAGGGCTCGCTTTGCCGAACGACGTGCCGTAGTGAAAATCCATCTTCACCTGCTCGATGCGGAAGCTGGTCCCGGGGACTTTCGCCTGCATCCGGAAGGAGGTGCCTTCGTCCGGCTGAATGCGAATGACGAGGACGTTGTTGTCCTCCTGATCGTCGTCATCCTTGTTGAACAAGACCTGCGGCGTCGCCTTGAAGTGAATCGAAATTTCGGTCCCGGATTTCGGAAGCCGTTTACCGACGCGCATGTAGATCGGCACACCGGACCAGCGCCAGTTATCGACCGAGAGCTTCAGCGCGACGAATGTCTCTATCTTTGATGTTTTGCTGACGCGCTCTTCCGCGCGATAGCCCGGCACCGGTTTTCCCGCGATCGCGCCTTCGCTGTACTGACCGCGTATCACGTTCACCGCGACATCTTCGGGAGAATAGCGGCGGAACGATCGCACCACCTTCACCTTCTCATCGCGAATGCTGTCGGCGCGCAGATCGGTCGGCGGCTCCATTCCGACGAGGCAGAGCAGTTGAATCAAGTGATTCTGCACCATGTCGCGCAACGCTCCCGCGGTTTCGTAGTAACCGCCGCGCGCTTCCACGCCGAGCGTTTCGGCCGCGGTGATCTGGATGTGATCGATGTAGCGAGTGTTCCAGAGCGGCTCGAAAATGGCATTCGCGAAGCGCAGCACGAGGATGTTCTGCGCGGTCTCCTTGCCAAGGAAGTGGTCGATGCGGTAAGTCGCTTCTTCCGGAAACGCTGCGTGCACTGTCTGATTCAACTCGCGCGCGGAAGCGAGATCCGTCCCGAATGGCTTCTCGACGATGACGCGCGACCAGCCGCCGTTCGGCGATTTGTTTAATCCGGCGTCCTTCAAATGCTGCAGGATCGGCTCGAATTGCTCGGGACCAGCCGCGAGATAAAAGAGCCGATTGCCGCCCGTGCCGCGTTCCTTGTCCAGATCCTCGAGTCGTTTGCCTAACGACTTATAGCCTTCCGCATCCGCGAACTCGCTTTGATGATAAAAGAGCGACCGCGCGAAGTTATCCCAGAGTTCATCACGCACCGTCTGCCGCGAATACTTCCGCACCGCTTCGCCCATCTCGGTGCGAAATTCGTCGTCCGTTTTCGGCTTCCGCGCGAAACCGACCACCGCTACTTCCGGCGGCAGTTCGCCCGAGACCGCGATGTTGTAGAGCGCAGGCAGCAGCTTTCGATGCGTGAGATCGCCGGTCGCGCCGAAGATGACGACGATGCACGGGTCCGGCACGCTGCGCGTGGCCAGGCCTTCGCGCAGCGGATTACGTTGTTGCTCGACGCTTTGTTCCATCGCCGTTTAGGACGGCAACGGAAAACGCCGGGTCATGTCGCGAACCTTGTCGCGCACGCGTTCGAGAGCCGCGGCGTCATCGCGACTCGTTAGGCCTTCGTTGATCAAGTCGGCGATATCGAGCATCTCTTCTTCCTTCATCCCGCGCGTCGTTACGGCCGGTGTTCCGACACGGATGCCGCCGGGCTTGAACGGTGAGCTGGTGTCGAACGGGATGGCGTTCTTGTTCACGGTAATGCCGGCGCGATCGAGACTTTCCTGCGCCTCTTTGCCATTGAGATTCTTCGGCCGCAGATCGACGAGCATGAGATGATTCTCGGTGCCGCCGGAAACGATACGGTAACCGTGCTTGGCGATGCCCGCGGAGAGGGCCTTCGCGTTGATCACAACCTGCCGTTGATAATCGCGGAAGCCGGGCTGCAGAGCTTCGTGGAAACAAACCGCTTTCGCGGCGATCACGTGCATCAGAGGGCCGCCTTGAATCCCCGGAAACACGGTCGAGTCGATGCCCTTCGCGAATTGCTGCTGGCACATGACGATGCCACCGCGCGGCCCGCGCAAACTCTTGTGCGTCGTCGTCGTGACGAAATGCGCATGCGGAATCGGCGTCGGATGTTGTCCGCCCGCAACCAGTCCCGCGATGTGCGCCATGTCGACGAATAACAGGGCGCCGACGGAATCGGCGATCTGGCGGAGCCGCGGAAAATCGATGACGCGCGGATAAGCAGACGCGCCCGCCGTGATCATGGCCGGCCGCACTTCTTCGGCCTGTTTTGCGAGAGCGTCGTAGTCGATCTGCTCCGACTGCTCGCTCACGCCGTATTGCGTCACCGCGTAAAACTTCCCGGAAAAATTTGCCGGATGTCCGTGCGTGAGGTGCCCGCCGTGCGCGAGATTCATGGCGAGGATTTTGTCGCCCGGTTTCAGGACGGAGAAGTAAACCGCCATGTTCGCCTGCGCGCCGCTGTGCGGCTGAACATTCACGTGCTCGCAGCCGAAGAGCCGCTTCGCGCGATCGATCGCGAGCTGCTCGACGACGTCCACATTCTCGCAGCCGCCATACCAGCGCTTACCCGGATAGCCCTCCGCGTATTTGTTCGTTAGGCAACTTCCCTGCGCTTCCATGACC
Source organism: Chthoniobacterales bacterium (assembly GCA_045809985.1). Classification (GTDB taxonomy): domain Bacteria; phylum Verrucomicrobiota; class Verrucomicrobiia; order Chthoniobacterales; family UBA10450; genus JACCTI01. Next base: position 3,437 of record JBJMWV010000415.1, read on the forward strand.
GCGCGGCTGGTGAAGTTTTCCGAAGCAATCAGTTCGATGTTTTCGCGCTGCCGTTTTTCCTCCGCCTGGATCGAATCGAAGATTTCCGGATCGACCTTGCGCAGACCGCCGCCCGTTTGTGCGCCGCCGCTCGTCGCGCCGGAACCGCTCGCCGTGTGTGAAGACAATTCAGCCATAGTGTAAGAGGAAGTTCCGCCCGTGCGCGATGTGCCCGGGATCGCCAGTTCGCTTTGTTCGACGAACGCAAGCACGCTCGGCAGCGCGTTCTTGATCGTCTCTGCGCAAAGTAAGTAGACATCGCGGCCGCAGCCGATCGGGTCCGGCACGTCTCGCCAGACCGTCGTGCCCGGTTCCTCAAATTCGCGGAGAAGAAACGCCTTCTCGCTCGCCTGCGGAAAGAGCATGTGGATCGACTCGAGATGCGCGCCAGTCATGGCGAAGATGTGCGTCGCGCGATCGACCAGCGTGGCAGTGAGCGGCTGGCTGCGAATTCCAGAGATGTCGACTCCTTCGTCCTTCAAGACCTGAACAGCGAAAACGCTCGGCGCTTGCCCGCGTACCGCGTGCACGCCAGCGGAGGCGGTCGTGATGTCCTTCCGGTTGCCGATCATCTGACGGAAGAGCCCTTCCGCCATCGGGCTGCGGCAGATGTTGCCGGTACAGACAAAAAGAACGTTTTTCACACTTTGGTCCGGGCCGAATGCGCGCGGTTTGGCAACCTAGAATCAATCAATTTCAAGTCAAAGGCCGACCGCCAGCCGGTAAACCAAACCGGCGAGACAGCTGCCGATCACAACGGGCACAACGTCCCAGCGCCACTTCAGCATCCCCAATGAATGCGAGCGCGCAGATCGCGACTGCGAACCAATCAACAGCGCGACCCGGCGGAAAGATGACGTGCAACCCGAACCAGACGGCGAGGTTTAGAATCACACCGACCACCGCCGCCGTGACGGTGGAGAGCGCACCGCGCAGCTTCTCGTTTTCTCGCAGCCGCTCGATGTACGGAGCGCCGAGAAAGATCCAGAGGAAGCACGGCGTGAATGTGGCCCATGTGGTGATCAGCGCGCCGAGTGTCGCGGCGACCAATGGCGACATCGTTCCGGGATTATGCCAGCCGCCCATGAAGCCGACGAACTGCAGCACCATGATGAGCGGGCCGGGTGTTGTTTCGGCGAGACCGAGGCCGTCCATCATCTGGCCAGTCTGCAGCCAGCCGTAAGTGTTCATCGCGTGCTCCGCCACGTACGGCAGCACCGCGTACGCTCCTCCGAAGGTGATGACCGCAGCTTTCGCGAAGAAGACCCCTTCACGGAAGAACGTGCTGTCCCAGCCATGCCATAAGCCAGCGGCGATGATCGGCGTCCACCAGATCGCGAGGCAAACGACAACGACACCCAGCGAGCGCCGCCAACTTGACTCGTTAGGCGGTTGAATCACGCCTGCTGTCTCGTGCGATGTTCGTCTTGCGACAAAGCCGATCAGCAGTGCGCCGAAGACAACGACAGGATAGGGGACGTGCAGCCAGTAAATCGCGATGAATGCGAGCGCCGCGATCAACCACATCAGCCAAGTCGTCAGCGCTTTTCGGCCGATGCGAATCAAAGCAACGGCGACGATCGCCATCACCGCCGGTTTCAATCCGTAGAAGATCGCCGCGATCCACGGGACGTTGCCGTAGCTCGCGTAGATCGCGCTCAGACCCCAAAGGATGAAGACCGATGGGAGAACGAAGAGCGAGCCGGCGACGATTCCGCCGAGCGTCCGATGCAGGAGCCAGCCGATGTAGATTGCGAGCTGCTGCGCTTCAGGTCCCGGAAGGAGCATGCAGAAGTTGAGCGCGTGCAGAAAGCGCGATTGATCGACCCAGCGGCGTTTCTCGACCAGCTCGTGCTGCATGATCGCGATCTGCCCGGCCGGTCCACCGAAGCTGATGAACCCGAGCTTGAGCCAGAAGCGGAATGCTTCCGCGAAGGTGGGCTTGTTCTCGTCAGGCATAAACGCCTAACGAGTGCCTAACGACCGTTGCGCTGCGTTTTTCCGCCGGAGTATTCGGCGCGCACGCTCAAGGCGATTCCGCCGCGCGCGGAAAAATCCGCAGTGACGACCGCGCTTCGCGGTGAGCAGGCGGCGACAAAGTCATCGAGAATGCGGTTCGTGACAGCTTCGTTGAAGGCGCACTCATTGCGGAAGGACGCGAGGTAAAACTTCAGTGACTTCGTTTCGACACAGAGTTCGTTAGGCACGTACTCGATAACGATATCTGCGAAATCCATTTGCCCAGTGACCGGGCAAAGCGAAGTGAAATCGGACGTTTCGAAGCGAACCGTGTAAGGCCGTTTCGCCGGATTCGGAAAGGTCTCGAGCTGCGCTTCGTCAGGCGACTTCGGCAGGCGGGTCTCGCTCCGGCCGAGCAACGTGAGCGACTTTGATTTTGGTTTTGCCATCTCGTTAGTCCGGCAACCGTAGCATCGGATTGTTCAGCGCGCGTTCGCGATCGCCAGGTTTGGTGTAGTTCCAATAATCGACCTTCAGGTTGCGCTTCATCTTCAGGTGATTGCCGTCCGCGGCTTTCCATTCGCGCAGCAAGTGCGGGAACTGACGGTCGAGCGTGAAATGATCTTCGCCGGCGGCGTGCCGCACCTTCACCTCGAGCGAGCGCTCGTTAGACGTGAAGGAGATCTTCGCCGGCTGAAAGGCGAGCGTGTCCTTCTTTGGATTTATCACGCTGCCGGCGAGCTGGATCTCGAATTCAGCCGACGGCTTCGTAAAATCGATCGTCCGGACGAGCCACGGAAGCTCGTCGTAGAAATAGCCGTTCGGCGGCACAGCAATGTTCTCCTGCCCGTTCGCAATGCCGTCGGAGTAGGTGCGGTATTCGTAGGCGAACTGCTCGCCGTTGCGTCGCGCTTCCTTGTAGGTGTTCCCGTAACTGTCACTACTCGTTAGGCTAAACTTCACCAACTTTGATTCGTCGCTCCGCCAGAAGCTTGAATGCATCTGCTGATAGGTGAGCAGTCCGACAGGGACAGTCATGATCTGGTTCATCTTCAAGGCCGCGAACGCATCCGCACGTTTCGGATCGTCTGTTTTCACGAGCTGCTTCGAATCGAAAGCCTCGCGCACGAGAATGTGCACGACCTCACACTGGCGCGGCGCGCCTTCGCGCACGAGCTCAGCGCCGTAGATGCTGTATTCGGCTTTGCCGTCGCCCCAGTAGCTGTCGTTCTGGATCAGCGCGGGCATGAATTGCGCGAAGACGCTGCGCGCCATGAAAAACACGGCGAGCGAGCCGAGATGTTGAAGAGTCTTCATCTGCGGCGGAAGATAGCGCCGTATGAGCTGCAGTTGCGAGCACGAGCACGAAGATGAGCAGGAGATGGCGACCGGTGTCGCGAATCCCGAGGTGATCGACATGTTCGGCTTGGATAAAGGGCGCGACGAAGTCCTGCTGGTCATGAACGAAGAGCGGCCGTGGGACGGCTCCGATGAGCAACTGCACGACGTGCAGGAGAAGTTCAACACCTACGCTTCGTTCCTTCTCGACGGCGAAATGCTCGCGGCGCATCCGGAGCTCGCGGGCAAGAAAGCGCGGATCGAACTGCGTTGCGCACAGATGCCCGACGAGCGCGCAGTCGCGCTACTCGGGATTATCCATGATCAGCTCGAGCTGCAGGAGATCGAGATGGAAGTGGTCGTCGCGAATGCCGGCGGTTGCGGCGCCGGCTGCACGTGTCACACCTGACGTGCGGTTAGTAGCGGAGAAACGAGACGACCTCTGCGGGCGCCAGCTTTTCGCGGCCGTGGAGAAACTCGAGCTCGATAAGGAATTGCGCCTCAACGAGAACGCCGCCCACCTTCTGCACGAGCGTCACCGCGGACGCTGACGTTCCGCCGGTCGCGAGCAAGTCGTCGATCAGCACGATGCGTTCGCCGGGTTCGATGCTGTCGATGTGCATCTCCATTTCAGCTTCGCCGTATTCGAGGGTGTAGGCGGCGCGCTCCGTTTTGTACGGCAGCTTGCCCTTCTTTCGAATGGGCACGAGGCCAATCCCGAGCTCGTAGGCAACCGCGGAGCCGAAGAGAAACCCACGTGCGTCGATACAGACAATCTTGTCGATCTCGCAGGCGCGACAACGTTCGAGGAAAAGGTCGATCGCAGAGCGAAAGAGTGCGCCATCGCAGAGCACCGGCGTGATGTCTTTGAAGATGATCCCGGTTTTCGGAAAATCCGCGACATCGCGGATGGCGCCGCGCAATTTTTCCACCATTTCCGAGTTCATCCGCGCGATGCTAACGGCTCGTTTGCAAAGGTCAACGAGCCGCCCGTTTGCACGGTTACTGCTCAAACGCGACGTGATGCGACATCGATCACTTGACCTACTACTGGTTTTGTATCGAAAATGTGAACGCGTCATGTCCCCCATCCGAGCCAGGGCGATAGCCGCTTTCGTCGTCGTAGTTGTGATCTGCCTCTGCGCGAAACGTTTCGCGCCTCAGCCGCACGGCAAAACGGCGCTGCCGCCGGACGCGATGGCGCGCGCGGTTGAGACGAACAATCCGCATCTGCTCGCCGCCTCGGTTGCGCAGAAGGTCGATCCGAATGTCCCGGGTCCTGACGGCCGGACGCCATTGCTCATCGCGATCGAAAAAGGCGATCAGCCGTTGATCGCGCGATTACTGGATCTCGGCGCGAGCGTCGATGTTCCCGATGCCGAAGGAACGACGCCGATCATGCTTGCGGCGGAACGCGGTGATGTCGAGTTGCTGCGAAACTTCGTCGAGCGCTCCCAGAAGCTCGATGCCGTCGATGCGCAGGGCCGCACGGCATTGCATCACGCTGTCATCGCGCGCCGGGCGAAAACGATTGATCTTCTTCTGCCGTCAATGGCTGACATTGACAAGCCGACCGCCGGCGGACGCGATCTGCTCGCGATCGCGTGCGACACTGGTGAAGCGGCGATCATTCGCACTGTCCTCAAGCGTGCCGGAGATAAGCTGCAATGGAATGACCACACGCGCGACGCGCTCAAGCTTGCGCTGACCGAACACGATTCGGATCTGCTGCGGTTGCTCGTGACTAAACATGCCGCGCCTCCAACAGTCGACGGAGGCACCACGCCGCTACTTGCCTACGCGATCGCAAACGATAACGCCGAGTTGTTCAACGCGCTCCTCGCCGCTGGCGCTGATCCGAACACGATCGTGCCGGTGCCGGCGGAGAAGTCTTTCGTCTCGATGCTCAAGTCGGAGGACTTGCGCGGTTACGTGCGTGGCGATGATGGCATGACTGCGCTGATGATCGCTGCCGGACTCGGCAAGACGGAGTATGTACGCGCGCTGCTCGATGCCGGCGCGGACCGAAATCGTGCGACCAAGCATTTTAAGATGCTCGCGCTCTACTTCGCCGCGCATGCGGGCAAATCGAAGTGCATCCAAACGTTGCTCGGTCGCGGACCGACGCCCGATGAACTGCGCATTGAGATCTCACTCGCGACGCAGCGCGCTTCCGTCATCAAGGGTGGCGTTTCAATCTTGCAGACCGCGGTCTCGACGGGCCGCGAAGGTTTCGGCACGCCGGCGGGCGAGTACGTGATCACGGACAAGAACCGCGATCACCGTTCGAGCATTTACAAGGTCGACATGCCGTTCTTCATGCGCCTGAACTGCCGCGATTTCGGATTGCACGCCGGCAATGTTGCGCACAATCGCGCGTCACATGGATGCATCCGTCTTCCGGCCGATGTCGCGCAAAAGCTCTTCAGCGAGATTCCGGTCGGAACGGTCGTCACGATCAACTAATTCGCCAGTTTTTAGGGCGAAGCGGTTGCTGCTCGGAGTAGCTCTGGTAAATTACGTGAAAACCAGATTTTCACATGCGACGCCTGCTGCTTTCGCTCCTCTTTCTTTCGTTCGCCAGCCCCGTGTTTGCCGCCGCTTCGCGCGGTCGGACAATCGACGAAATCCCGTCCGCGCGCGAGTCGTTGCTCCGCGGCGTCAGTCCAAGATTTTACAAGACGTTGCTGATCTCTCCCGTCAGCGGATGGGTTGCGGTGCGCGGGGAACTCGCCGGGACAGGATTGGTTGGCACGCGCGTCATCCATTCAGAATTGGACGGCCGATATGACGCGCTCGCGCTCGAGCTTGCGAACAACATCCAGATCATCGGCAACTCTAATTTCGGTTCGCTCCACAGCCGCGGCGTCCTTGTTCACGTTCTCATCTACGACATCGCGGATGGCCGGCTGGCAGTCTCGTTCGCGAATCTCGAAGACACCGGCGGCAGCCAATGGCGCTATTACGGAGCTGCCTGGATGTCGGTGGAGAAGAGGAACCATCTGTGGGTTACGATCAATCCACTAACTCTCGCTCCGCACGAGCTGCGCGGCGCGCGGATGTACACCGTGCAAGTTGAGGCTCCAGGGCCAGCTCGCGTGCCGCTGCCGCGCGCGGTCGGAAACAAATTCCTGCCGGGGACGCCTCAGAATCTGCCTAAGTAGCAGGTTGCCACTGGCGACGAACGCGACCTAGTTTGCGGTGATGGATCGGCTCCTCCTCATCGCCTCGACGCTGTGCTTTCTCCTCGCGGCTGTCCGCCTGGTGTTGCTGATTCGCGGCGGCATCTTCCAACCGGGACGCGTGTCGTTCTATGCGATCGCGGCCGGATTCGTTTTGCAATCGGCGTTTCTCTTCCTGCGCGGACGCGCGCTTGGCCGATGCCCACTGACGAACCTGTTCGAAGTCTTCATCTTCATGGCGTGGTCGATCGCGCTCATCTACATGCTGGTTGGGCCGGCGTATCGGCTTTCGTTAATGGGCGCGTTCACCGCGCCGCTCGTGCTGCTCCTGCAGGGCTTCGCGCTGCTCGCGCCGATCGATCGCCCGCACGCCCCGCGCATCGCGGTCAATCCATGGCTCGAATTTCACGCTTCGATCTCGATCGTTGCCTATGGCGGTTTCGCCCTCGCCTGCGTCGCGGGGCTTATGTACCTCGTGCAGGAGCGCCAACTAAAGACGCGCCAGATCCACACCGTCTTCCAACATCTGCCGCCGCTCAGTGATCTCTACGCCGCGATTACGCGACTGCTGTGGCTCGGCTTCGCTCTTTACACTGCCGGGCTGGTGAGCGGTTTTTTCACCGGTGAACCATTGCCGCGGCTGAAAATGATGTGCGCCATAGCCGTCTGGATTCTCTACGGCGCGATTCTGCAGGGTCGGCATATCTTGCGGCTTACACCGCGACGCGTTGCTGCGCTCTGCATTGTCGCTTTCACCGCAGCGGTCTCGGTTCTGTGGGCGATTCGTTTTGTGGCGCAGACAGCGTGATGAATCTTTTCTGCGTCGGCATCAGTCACCACACCGCGCCCGTCGAAGTGCGTGAGCGCTACGTGCGCAATCTCGAAGCCGATCGCGTTCTGCGTGAGAAGAGCGGCTGTGCCGAAGCGTTGCTCCTCTCGACCTGCAACCGTGTCGAAATGTACGGCGTCTCCGATCAGCCGATCGCAAATGCGACCATCGTCCATTGCCTGAATGCCGCGGCGCATGAAGACGCAAGCGCTGACTCGTCAGTCTTCTACCGCCACGACGATAACGATTGTGCGCAGCATCTTTTCCGCGTCGCGTCCGGTCTCGATTCTATGGTTGTTGGCGAAACGGAAGTGCTCGGTCAGACGAAGTTGGCCTACGAAGCGGCGCGCTCCTCCGGAGGAGCCGGCCCGATTCTGCACCGGCTTTTTCAACGCGCGTTTCGCGTGGCGAAGGAGGTGCGCACGCATACTGATATCACGCGCGGCGCTGTTTCCGTTGGTTCGGTGGCGGTCGATCTTGCCGGCAAAATCTTCGGCGCGTTGCGTGACCGTAAGGTCTTGATCGTCGGCGCGGGCGAAATGAGCGAACGCACCGCGCGTGCACTCGTCTCGCGCGGCGTGCGCGACTTGCGCGTGACGAATCGTTCCGGCCAACGCGCGGAAGATCTCGCTGCGTCTATCGGAGGTCGCGCCGTGCCATTCTCCGGTTGGGAGAATGAATGCCGCGAAGTCGATATCCTGATTTCGTCGACCGCCGCGACGGAGCCGCTCCTCACGCGCGAAAAGCTCGCGCCGATCTTGCGGGAACGCTGGGATCGTCCGCTCTTCATCATCGACATTGCCGTGCCCCGTGATGTGGCGCCGGACGTGAACGAGATGGAAGGCGTTTACCTTTACGATATCGATTCGCTGCAATCGGTCGCGGACCAGGCGCTCGCGATGCGCCGACAACAGATCGCGGCCGGCGAAGAAATCATTGCCGAGCATGTCGCGGAGTTTTCCGAGCGACTTCGCCGCGCGACGGAAGTGCCGCGGAACGAACAGATCCGCAGTAGCGGAATCGCGGACGCGCCGCTGCGCACGTCGCAATCGTGATCATTCTCGGGACGCGCGGAAGCGATCTGGCGCGCGCGCAAACTTCGCTTGTTCAAGCGGCGCTCGCGAATATCGAAACCGCGGTCGAAATTATCCGCACGAGCGGCGATGAACGCAGCGGCCGATCGCCGGAGCCAGTTGATCGTCGCGCGGGACGGAAGGGGATGTTCACCGCGGAAATTGAGCGCGCGCTGCTCGAGCGTCGCATCGATGTCGCGGTGCATAGCGCAAAAGATTTGCCGAGTGAGATGACGCCCGGCCTGGAGATTTGTGCCGCGTTGCCGCGTGCGCCGATCGAAGACGTGCTGATCACCAAAGAGCCGCAGGAAGTTCGGCTAGGAGGCATCGTTGCGACCGGCAGCGTCCGGCGTCAGCACCAGCTTCGGTTGTTTCGGGCCGATGTGAATGTGGTCGATCTTCGCGGAAATGTGCCGACGCGTTTGCGCAAGCTCATCGCGAACGACTGGGACGGAATCATCCTCGCGCGCGCTGGCCTTGAGCGACTTGGTTTCGATGGCATGTGCGACGGTCACCAACTGCACGTGAGCACACTGGCGCGTGAGCAGTTTCTTCCCGCTGGCGGACAGGGAATCGTGGCGCTGCAGATTCGCAGCGATGATGACGAAACACGCGCAGCGATCGAGAAGATCAGCGATGACGCGGCGCTTCGCTCTTTGCGCGCGGAGCGTGAGTTTCTGCGTTTGCTGCAAGGCGATTGCGGGACGCCGGTCGGTGTCTTGGCAACGCTCGCAAACGGCGCGATGGAGATGCGCGCGCAGATTTTCGATGACGGAAGCGCGCAACCTCGCGCGGCTGCGTTACGGAAAGAGAATCCCGAACCGGAAGCGCTCGCGGCGGAACTCTTCACTTTGATCAATGGCAGATAAGAACAGCGGTAAGTGTTTTCTCGTCGGTGCGGGACCGGGCGATCTCGCTCTGGTCACGCTGCGGGCGAAGGAGTGCATCGAACGCGCGGACGTCATCGTGTACGATTACCTCTGCAATCCCGAGATGCTGAAATGGGCGCCGCAGAACGTGGAGACAGTTTACGCAGGCAAGAAAGCCGGTGCGCACACACTGTCGCAGGATGAGATCAACGAGTTGCTCGTCGCGAAGACGCACGAGGGAAAACAAGTCGTTAGGCTAAAAGGCGGCGATCCGTTTCTCTTCGGCCGCGGCGGTGAAGAAGCGCTCGCACTCGCTCGTGCAGGGCAGGCGTTTGAGATTGTCCCGGGCGTGACTTCTGCGATCGCGGGTCCGGCGTACGCAGGTGTCCCGGTGACGCACCGCGAGAACGCATCGCACGTCACCTTCTTCACCGGGCACGAAGATCCGTCGAAGACTGAAAGCGCCATCGACTTCGCGTCACTTGCGAGACTTGGCGGCACGCAGGTGATGTTGATGGGCGTGGAGCGGATCGCCGCGGTCGCGAAGGAGCTGATCGCAAATGGCGCGCGTCCTGATCTGCCGGTCGCGCTGGTTCGCTGGGCAACGACCGCGCGCCAGCAAACACTCACCGGTACGCTCGACAACATTGCGGAGCGTGTCGCGGACGAAGGCTTCGAGCCCCCGGCGGTCGCGGTCTTCGGCGATGTCGTGAAGTTGCGCGACGAGCTGAATTGGTTCGAAGGCAAACCGCTCGCCGGGAAACGCATCGTGGTGACGCGCACACGAACACAAGCTGGCGCATTGACCGAGCAACTGCGCGCGATCGGCGCGGATGTGCTCGAGCTCCCGACGATTCGCATCGAGCCGCCGACTGACCTGCGCGCGTTCGCCGAGCTGGTGCAGGATGCGCACGCTTACGACTGGATCGTGTTCACGAGCCCGAACGGCGTGAACGCGTTCTTCGACATCTTCTACAAGCTTTACGACGACGCGCGCGAGATCGGCGGCGCACGCATCGCGGCGATCGGGCCCGGGACGGCGCAGCGTATCCGCGAGTTCCGCATGCATGTCGATCTGCAGCCGAAGGAATGCGTGGCCGAAGGGCTGGTGCGCGCATTTAAGGAAGAAGGCGACGTGGAAAACCTTCGCATTCTGATCGCGCGGGCGGAGAAGGCGCGCGACGTGCTACCGAAGGAGCTCTCAGCCATGGGAGCAATCGTCGACGAAGGTCTCGCTTATCGCACCGTGCCGGAAACGCGCGATGACAATGGCGCGCGCCGTCGTTTCGTCGAGGAAGGCGCGGATCTGATTACGTTCACGAGCTCGTCGACGGTGGAGAACTTCATGGCGCTTGGACTCCCGTGGCCGGAACGGATGCAGGTTGCGAGCATCGGCCCTGTGACTTCAAAAACAGCGCGTGATCTTGGGTTGAAGATCGATGTCGAAGCGACGCAGCACGATATTCCCGGATTGGTCGCGTCGATTCGAAAATTCTACGGCGTGAAACCCTGACATGGCGCGGACGACAGAGATCGCAGTTGAGGACGACTTCGCGTCGACGATGCAACAGCTTGTCGCAGAAGCGAAGAAGACGGTCGTGCCGGCGGAGTTTTCAGCGCAGACCGAAGATCGGCCGGCGCAAAGTGAAGATGTCCGGAAGGAATTCGCCGCGATAAACGCGCGCATCGCCGGTCTAGAGCAGGTGATTGCGAGCGGCTTTGAGAAACTCGCGACCGCGACGCCAAAGAGCGATGTCTCTGAGCAGCTCCAGCGACTCGACGAGCAGATCGTCGCGCTGCGCAATACGGAGACGGTCAATCAGCGCCTCTTCAACACGCTCCACCAGGAGCTGAAGAGCTATCGCGATAATTTCCTGCGCGAATCGCTCCAGAAGCCGTTCCTGCGCGACCTCATCATGCTCTTTGATGATCTCAGCCTTATCTCGACGCAGATGAGTTCCTCCAGTGGCAAAGCCGGCAAAGGCGCAGTCGGGCAATGGTCTGCAAACCTGGAGAATGCGATCCACTCCTTGCTCGAGATCCTGCACCGCATGGAAGTGAACGAGATCGAGGCGAAGGAGCGCGTCGATCGCAACTTCCACCGCGTGGTCAGCTACGAGCCGGCGGATTTTGCGGAAGAAGACGGGCTGATCGTGATGCGGATGAAGCGCGGCTTCCTCTGGCGTGAGCAGGTGCTGCGGCCTGAGGAGGTCGTCGCAAAGCGCTTCGCTTGATCCCACGCGCGCTGTTTGTCATCCCGGCCGAGGAGACGCCGAGGGACCTCGCCTACTCAAGCGACAGCCGAAATCACACACGGCCTTCGCTGCATCGAAAGCGTCACGGTTAACGCAGATCTAACGCGCGGATGCGGGTCCCTCGCCGTCTTCGCGGCTCGGGATGACGCTCCTGAGTGAAATCCTTTTGGCCGAGTGAATTCCCTCTGTCCACGGGCATGGAAACTGCACTAGGGGAAGCGCGGCGTCCGCCCTTGCATTCAGCAACACTCAACACGTCAAAAATGTCCCACAGAAAAGCCATCGGAATCGACCTTGGAACGACCTTCTCGGCCGTCGCACACATCGACACTTACGGGAAGCCGCAAATCATCCCGAACGCGGAGAGCGAGCGCATCACTCCCTCGGTAATTTTGTTTGAGACGGAGAGCGCGGTCGTCGGCACGCTCGCGAAGAACAGTGCGGTCGCGGAGCCGGAACACATCGTCGATTTCGTGAAACGCGAAATGGGCAAGCCGCGCGACCAATTCTCGCGTGAGCTCAACGGCAAGTCCTATTCCGCGGAAGAGCTCTCAGCATTGATCGTGAAGAAGCTCAAGAATGACGCGGAGAAGTTTCTCAAAGAGGAAGTAACGGACGCAGTGATTACCGTGCCGGCGTATTTCAATGACGCGGAGCGGACGGCGACGATCACGGCCGGCCAGCTCGCCGGGCTCAACATTCTGCAGATCATCAACGAGCCGACCGCAGCCGCTGTGGCTTACGGTCTGGATAAGCTCGACGAAGACCAGACCATTTTCGTCTTCGATCTCGGTGGCGGCACCTTCGACGTCACGATCATGCGTATCGCCGGTCATAAGATGACGATGCTGGCGACCAACGGGGATCATCGCCTCGGTGGTAAGGATTGGGACGACGTCATCGTGAACTACGTCGCGGAAGAATTTGATCGCGAGCACGGCGAGAATCCGCTCGTTGATCTGCAGAGTTACCAGGACCTGCACAGCCGCGCCCTGGCGGCGAAGATCCAGCTTTCGACGCGGCCCAAGACCGCGGTCATCCACGGCTACAACGGCAAGAGCATTAAGGTCGAGATGACGCGGGAGGACTTCGAAAAGCGCACCCGGCATCTGGTCGAGAACTGCAAGGCGATCTGCGAGCTCGTGATGCAGGAAGCAAAGATGGAGTGGTCGCAGATCGATAAGGTCCTGCTCGTCGGCGGTATGACGCGCATGCCAATGGTGCGCGAGATGATCGAGGAACTCGCACCTGTGCCGATTGCGACCGATGTCAGTCCTGACGAAGCCGTCGCCGTCGGTGCGGCAATTCAAGCGACACTCGTGTTGTTGCAAAAGGAAGATGCAGGCGAAGTGGGGCTCCTCCCGGAGAACACGCGCGAGCAATTTTCCTCGCGCGAAGGCGCGCTCATCGAAGTCACGAACATCACGTCACACACGCTCGGCGTTGTGCTCTGGGATGACGAAGCGAACGAAGAGTACGTCTTCCCGATGATCACGAAGATGAGCGCTATCCCGGCGCGCACGAAAAATTTCTTCGGCACAGCCGACGCAAACATGGACCGCGCGATCGTTCGGATTGTGGAAGGCGAAAGCACTCTCCCGAGCGAATGCACGTCGCTTGGAACGGCTGCGGTCGGCTTGCCGCCTTATCTGCCCAAAGGTTCACCCGTCGAACTCATCTACGAGTACAATCAGAATCAGGTGCTCGAGGTCGCGGTGCATGCCGCGGGCAAGAAGACGCAAGTTTCGATTGAGCGTAAGGCCGGTCTCAACCCCGGCGAGATCGCGGAGGCGAAAGCGAACCTGGCTGCCCTCGATGTCTCGTAATAATGCTCGAGGTGAAGCTGCAATTTCCGCTTCCGCTCCCGGACGACCCGAAGAAGTGGGACGGCTGGACGAAATATAAGTCGCCCAATTACTACGAGCGGCTCTGCCTCGATCCGCGCCAAAATCCAACCTCCGAAAAGATCGAGGAGCATTGCCGCGAGCTGCTGCGCTGGTGGCAGAAAAAGCTGCCGCTCAAGAATCAACCGAGCAATCCGCTCGCGCAGTTGCTGCGCCCGGGGCTCGATGAGTCATCACATTATCTAACCGAAGCGCGCGTCGAGTTGCTGGATCCAGCTCGGCGCCGCCAGGTGGATGATGAGCTTGCCCTGCAGGCGCAGGAACAGGCGACGGGCGAGTTTCACAAATTCCTCACCTTCGCGATCGCTGATGGAACGCTGACGCCGGACGGAGAAAAAAATCTGCTGCGGTTCGGCGCTGAACACGGCCTGACCAACGAGCAGATGGCCGCCTACATCGAAGCCGAGTTGCTCGACAGCGGCGCCCGCCGCGGTCCGGCTGCTACTGCGGCAGCCGCAGCCGTCGCACCAGCAGCAAAGCCGGCGCGCGTCCGTCGGACCGGCGATCCGCGTGATGAATTCCTGCGCATGCTTCGCCTGACGAATCTCGACAGCGAGGGCATGACCGATGACACGCGCGACGCGTTCATCAACATGGCGGAGAACATGGGGATCGCTCCCGGCGACGCCGAGGACCTGGTCGATATCTACCTCGCCGAAGCGGACGCGATGACGAATGGCGCGCCGATACTGCACGCTGCTGCTGCTCCCCGAATCGAAGTGGCGCAAACTCCGTCGCCCGAACCGAAAGTTGAAGTTGCACCGACGTCAACGGGAGATTCGCTGCCGCCATTCGTTAATTCGTTAGGCCTGAACATGCTCTTCATTCCGGGCGGCGAATTCATGATGGGCAGCGACGCGATTGACGCCGGGCCTAACGAGAAACCGGTCTCACGAATTACTCTCGGCCGCTTCTTCATGGCAAAATTTCCGATCACGAACGCGGAGTACGAGCAATTCGATCCGTCGCATGTGCGCAATCGCGCACCCGGGACCGGCGACCGTCACCCGGTCGTGCACGTGAGCAGTCTGGACGCGATCAAGTTCTGCCAGTGGCTGACCGCACGCGAACGTCGCAAGTATCGTCTGCCGACGGAAGCAGAGTGGGAATTTGCCGCGCGTGGCAAAGACGGCCGCAAGTATCCATGGGGCAATCATGATCGCCGCGGCGATCTCGCGAATTTTGCTGATCGCAACACCGTCTTCGCCTGGAGCGATCGCGAGATCAGCGATGGATTTCCAGAAAGCTCGCCGGTTGGCGCATTCCCGAACGGCGCCAGTCCGTTCGGCGTTCTCGATATGGCCGGCAACGTCTGGGAGTGGTGTCACGATTTCTTCGAGAATTACAAAGGCGTGCCGCGCGTTAACCCGCGCGGGCCGACCTCTGGCCGCACGCGTGCATATCGCGGGGGCAGTTGGAAATCGCGCTTCAACAGTTTGCGCGCGACCGCCCGCGGCTCTAACCAACCCGCCTACTCCTGCAACGATCTCGGCTTCCGCGTCGTCTGCGATTGCGAGTAGTGACGGCGACGTCCGCACTCGCGGCTTGTCATTGAACCGACGCCCGCACAATTGTCGCAGGAGCCGTCATGGTTTCCGTCACAGTTGATTCCAGCGCCAAAAGTCCGACGGCCGCACTCGCGCACGTCGATGATTACCTGCACATCGCGCAGGACGCCGGCGCATCAGATGTTCACCTCGGTGTAAACGCACCTCCGATCTGGCGCTTGCAAGGCACGCTGCGTCCGATCTGGCCGAATGCGCCGCGCCTCACGGCAGAAGAGACGGCGCGCCTCGCGGATTCATTTTTGCCCGATCTACAGAAAGAGCATCTCGCTGAGCAAGGCGATGCCGACTTCGCCTACTCGACGGACTTTGGTCGCTTCCGCACCAGTGTCGTTAGGCAGCGGCTCGGGGTCGATCTCGTCTTCCGAATCATCAACACGAAGGTGCGGACGATGGATGAGCTCGGCTTGCCCGAGCATCTGAAGCTGCTCACGCGCTACCAGAATGGTTTGATCCTCGTCACTGGTTCAGTCGGGAGTGGCAAGTCGACGACACTCGCGGCGATGGTCGATCAGGTGAACCAGGAACGGCACGAGCACATCATCACGCTGGAAGATCCGATCGAGTACATCTTCGAAGCAAAAGGTTGTCACATCACGCAACGCGAAGTGCACACCCACACGGCGTCGTTCAGCGCGGCGTTGCGCGGCGCGCTGCGCGAGGATCCGGATGTGATCATGATTGGCGAGATGCGCGATCTTGAAACGATCTCGCTCGCAATCACCGCATCGGAGACCGGGCATCTGGTCCTCGGAACGCTGCATACCGGTAATGCTTCGCGCACACTCGATCGCCTGCTCGATGTCTTTCCGGTCGATCAACAGGAACAGATTCGCATCATGGTCAGCGAATCGTTGCGCGGCATCGTCAGTCAGCAGCTTCTGCCGACGGCGGACGGGACGGCGCGCGTGCTCGCGCTCGAAACACTGACGAACACGCCTGCGGTCGCGAACGTCATCCGTGAAGCGCGCACCTACATGCTGCCGGGAATCATTCAGACCGGCAAAAAGCAAGGCATGCAGTTGATGGACGATGCGCTGATCGATTTGTACGACCGCGGTGTGATCACCGGGGAGGAAGCGTACGCACGCTCCGATCAGAAGCAGTTGATGCGCGAGCATATCTCTCGTTAGGCCATGGCGTACATCAACGCATTTTTCGAAATCCTTGTCGCGGAAGGCGCCTCGGATTTGCACATCGGCGAAGGCCAGCCGCCGAAGATGCGCAAGCACGGCGACGTTCAGGCAATCCGCGAAGAAGCAGTCACACGCGACGAAGCCGCTTACATGCTGAGCGAAATCGCGGGACCGGAGAACTGGACGCTCTTCGAGGAACGCGGCGATCTCGACTTCGCCTACGAGATGGACGAGCAGTCGCGCTTTCGCTGCAACTATCTCAAGCAGGCGAACGGCTACGGCGCGGTCTTTCGTTTGATTCCGACGAAAATCGCCACGCTCGAGCAACTCGGAATTCCGCCGATCGTGAAGGAGTTCGGAAACCTGCGCGGCGGTCTCGTGCTCGTCACTGGCCCCACCGGGTCGGGTAAGTCGACGACGCTTGCGGCGCTGATCGACCACATCAACGAAAACTTCTCGCGCCACATCGTCACCGTCGAGGAGCCGATCGAGTTCGTGCACCAGAACAAGCGCAGCATCGTCACGCAGCGCGAGGTGCCGTTGAACGTGGAGAGCTTTCCGCGCGGATTAAAAGCGGCACTGCGCGAGGATGCGGACATCGTGCTGGTCGGCGAGATGCGTGATCTCGAAACGATCTCCCTCGCGCTCACCGCGGCCGAGACCGGGCTGCTTGTTTTTGGAACGCTGCACACGAACAACGCGCGCAAGACCGTCGATCGCATGGTGGACGTTTTCCCTGCAAACAAGCAGGCGCAGGCGCGCACGATGTTGGCGAACTCCTTGCGCGGAGTACTCGCGCAGTTGCTCCTCAAGAAGACGCCGGAAGCAGGCGGCGGCCGCATTGCCGTGAACGAAATCCTGATCGCGAATGCTGCCGTTTCCGCGATCATTCGCGAAGGCGCGATACAAAAACTTCAGGACGTGATCGTAGCCGGAAAAGGGCAGGGGATGCAGTTCATGGACGACGCGATCTGGACCTTGCTGCAGCAAGGCATCGTCTCGCCGCACGAAGCTTTCATGAAGGCGATCGATAAGAACCGATTCAAGCCGTTCCTGCCGGAACAGGAGCAGGGCTTCGCAAACTCCGCTGGCGCCGCGCCGGATGATGAGAAGAAGGTGCCGGGCAACTTTGTGAAGGCGAAGCCGACAATCGCGCGCCGCTGACGCGTTGACACCCTGCCAGCCGGATGTTATCCAACGCGCGACCTTTCTGAATACGACGCTCCTGAATACTCAGGTCCTGGTGCTGAACCGCCTCTGGCAGGCGGTTAATATTTGCTCGGCTCGTCGCGCGTTCGCGCTCGTCTACCAAGGGCACGCGCAGATCGTTTCGTCTGATCCGGAGAATAACTTCCTCACCCACGACTTCGACAGCTGGCTCGATCTTTCGCAGCTTGCGCCGGAGCACGAGATGGTCGCGACGATCTCGTTCAAGATCCGTATCCCGCGCGTGATCGTGCTGTTGCTCTTCGATCGCCTTCC